>JBKDPX010000192.1:0-3972 GCA_046342165.1 Phycisphaerales bacterium
GCCTGTGTGCTGATTGATTTCGTATTCCGATGTCTTGTAGATCGCACCCGACTGATCGAATGCCGTCGCGACCAGTGCGCGCCGCAGGGAATTCGCGGCGTATGGATTCGACGCTCCCAACGGCACAGCGGCACCGCCATAAAGTCCGACCGCAATCACACGATTCAGATTGTCATACGAATAGACCTCATGCGGCGCAGTCGGATTTGAGACACTCACGACTCTGCCTCGCCAATCGCGGGTGATCGATGTGATCCTGTCGGGCGACGAACCTCCGAATCGAACGAGTGCGGTGATGTCATCATTTCCGGCGATTTCGCCGTTGTCGTATGTGATCGCCGCAAGCGTGAACGGAGGTCTTCCGGATCCGACCGTGGTGCGCGAACACGACATCACCCTGCCGAAATCATCGATGGTTGTCTCATCGATTGTTCCCTGTTCATCGATGCGCTCGACGACGATTCCCCGAAGGAATCGTGATCTCGCGGCTCGATAGTTCACGCCCTCGACCCCAGGCATCGTCTCAGGGATGTTCGTGTAGGTGTCGGCGCGTATCCGATGTTCGCCTGTGGAATCGAAATGTTCAACCTTCAGCATCGCGCGGCGCGAATCAGCGGGACCGATGATGGAATCTATTCCGATCGCACCTTCGGCGATCCAGTGTGCCGGTGCGACATCCGTTCTTGATGCAGCGAGTGTGAACTCGGCGCCCGGGAATCCGATCAGCAAAGAGGCCGAGATCCGGCCATTGTGCTGCAGAACGCTTACCTCCGCCGGCCCGAAACAAAATCCGGCATCGACATGCGGGATATCGAACCGAACCATCCTGCCATCGGCAAGCACATCGCGGTACAACTCATGTCGGCGCTCAGCATTCGACCCGAGTCCGGCTTGAACACTCGCACGAAGTCGACCTTGCAAGTCATATTCAAAGCGTGTCACGCGATGCAACGCAATCGCACCGATGTCCGGCTGAAACTCCGGCAACATCGGCATCGCTGGCAAGCGAAGCGGATCACAATCCTTGATCATCGAAGTGATCAACCCGTGATCATCCCGACTTATCGCGTCGATTCTTCCGCTCGGAAATCGACGAAGCAGCGGCGTTCCATCATGATCGAGCATCATGTGAGAGATTCGCGGCGCACCGTCTCCGTGACGATCTCGCGTCACGACTGGATCGCGTTGTGTCACGATGCGAACCGCGAGCGGCGAGCCGCCGGGCGCCAATTCTGAATCCCTGCGATAAGAAAGTGCCGTCGTCAGCGGAGAGGAACCATCAACATCTTCAAAGCGAGTCACTCCGGCGATCAACGGCCGGTAGATCTCGTATTCGCCCCCACCGCCGACACCCATCGATACCGCAAGCGACGCATCGGATTCTCCCAGATAGGAATACGAAGCGAGCGGTGCCACATTGAGTCCGCCGTCATCAATTCGTTGCGATGCGACGAATCCGCGATACACCCCTGTGGGAACTCGAGTTGTCAGCAATGCGAGTCCGCCGGATTCGCGTCTGCTGATCTGTCCGCTCAAGTGTTGATATCCGGCGGCTGCTCGTGGTGTTCCACGGTAGATCACGAACCCGTCCTGATCGCGCGTTGTTTCGAAGATCTTGAACTCACTTGCGGTGGCGGGATGCGTCAGTGATTTCACAACGGACAGTTGTTGGCCGTCGGCATCAAAGTACATCGTCGTGAAGTGCCCCTCAGCGCTGACAACCACGCGTTCAGCGGATGTGCCCCCGATGCCCGCTTCGTATTCCACCGTATTGCGAAGCATCGAAGGATCGGACCCGGGGATGCTTGACGAAGCGACTCCGATCGTTTTGAACGCGATGATCCGCCGCGATTCGTCGTATTCGAACTCTTGGCTCGCCCAGCGCGAGAGTTGGTTCGTATCGATCACGACATCCGGATCCGAGCCGGCGATCGTCGCGCGGCGGACTCCTTCCGGTTCGATGATCATCCGAATCGAATGCGGATGGCCGGGATGGTCGCTCGACCATGATTCCGTCCAGTATCGGTAGTGCTTTCGATATGTGATCGCTTTTGATGGATCGGAGAGAGGAAGTGTGGTTGCAACGGATTTCAGATCACCGGCGAGTCCGGCGCCCGGAATCGTTTGCATGTAATAGGAATAGGCGACACGCGCAACGAATGTCGATGTATGAGTGACTGTCACATCGACGAGTCGATACGCATTGCCGATGGGGTGTGATGAGTATGAGTAGTCATAACGACGACCGGCTGAGTCGAACGCGAGATCGATGAGTCCATCCGATCCGTATCCAAGCGCAATCGCTTCCTCGAGCGATTGCATAGACCCGACGAACGATGTGCGCCCGGCAGTATCGGATATGTACCACAACCGACGCGGCGCAGCGCTGTCATCACCGAAGAAGACTGCTCGTGCACCGTGGTCGTCGGTGTATCGGAATGCACTTGAGGTTCCATGAAGGTGCTCGACGGCGCCTGCTGTCCCGTTTACGCCGCGATAGATGGTCACATCGGAATCGGAAGCGGGGTCAAATCTCGCGAATGTGGAGACCCGGTCAGCACCCCACACGATGAAGAGCAAACGGTCGTTGTCCGCTGACATGATTTCAGGCGCGGCGACTTGGAACCAGTTCACGCCTTGTGGGCCGTTGCTGTCGTGGTGAATCCCGTTGAGTGCTTGCAGGTTGTTGTGTGTACGACCTATCGGCCAAGGCATGCCGCGGCTAGGAAGTTCAAGATCGATGTCGAGCGGAGCGAAAGCGCCGAGATGCCAGCGAAAGTCTGGATGTGCAAGGGCAAAGTCGGCGGAAGCTTCGAAGGGATTTGCGTTGATGGAAAAGTGCTGAGCGATTGGGAGCCGCGAGGTTCCATCCGGATGTGTAGCCAACTGGAGAGGGAGCGGAGCGATCCTTTGCGCGAGCGAGGGGGCGGGGAAGCCGCTCGAAGCAACAGCGGGATCACGAATGATGATCTGTGCGTGCGAGGAGAGGGCGAGGGGGAGGAGGAACGCGGCGAGAAGCGTTCGCAAGCAACGTGAGTACGTGGCGAGCATGAATCGACTCCTTTGCTACCCGATTCGGGTGCGTTTGGAGTCGAAACTACAAGAGGTGAGCGAGGGCGGGCAATAGGAAGTGAGGGAATATGGAAAGAGAAAGAGGGGAGGCGGCAAGAAATGCGGAGCGCCTCGTGGCGCGGGAAAAAAGAAAAGAGCCCCATGAGGTTTACCTCAAGGGGCTCAAGCGTCGGCGATGACCTACTTTCCCGCGGTGCAGTATCATCGGCAGAGAAGGCTTAACTGCTGTGTTCGGGATGGGAACAGGTGTTGCCCTTCTCTTGTGGTCACCGACAAACCGGCTTCGACGCCTTTCGGCGGCGCGCCGATCGCTGGGTCGAAACGACCCGGACCGGTATGGAAGAATGTGCGAAGAGAATTCACGACAAATCAGATTCAGCTGATATAACTTCAAGCCACACTGATGTGCGTTTGCGTTGTGTGTCATGATCATTCATGAGCACATGGCCCACATCGGAAGCCGTCGAACACGGCAACCGGTTGGTGACCAAGCTTCGACCATTAGTACCGCTCGGCTGAGGGCATTTCTGCCCGTACACCCGCGGCCTATCAACCTGGTGGTCTACCAGGGGTCTCACGTCTTGCGACAAGCAAGCCTCATCTTGTGGGGGGCTTCCCGCTTAGATGCTTTCAGCGGTTATCCCTGCCGTACGTAGCTACCCAGCGGTGCACTTAGCAGTGCAACTGGATCACCAGGGGTACGTCCAACCCAGTCCTCTCGTACTAAGGTTGACTCCACTCAAGCTTGCAACGCCCACAGCAGATAGGGACCGACCTGGCTCACGCCGGTCTGAACCCAGCTCGCGTACCACTTTAATCGGCGAACAGCCGAACCCTTGGGGCCGCCTTCAGTCCCAGGATGTGATGGGCCGACATCGAGGTGCCAAACCGCTCCGCCGC
>JBKDPX010000193.1:0-10021 GCA_046342165.1 Phycisphaerales bacterium
CCCTTCACACCCTGCACGCCCTGAGCGCCAGTTTCACCTTGGATGCCCTGCGGGCCTTGAGGACCCGTCGCGCCTGTGAGACCGATCGGACCCTGCGGTCCGACGTCACCTGTGTCGCCCTTGTCACCCTTGACACCTTGAGCGCCAGTTTCACCTTGGATGCCTTGCGGGCCTTGAGGACCCGTTGCGCCTGTCGCGCCCGTTGCACCAGTCAGACCGATCGGTCCCTGAGGACCGACTTCACCCTGGATGCCTTGGATACCTTGCGCACCAGTTTCACCGGTGTCGCCCTTGTCACCCTTCACACCTTGAGCGCCCTGAGCGCCGGTTTCACCTTGGATGCCCTGCGGGCCTTGAGGACCCGTCGCGCCTGTCGCGCCTGTTGCACCAGTGAGACCGATCGGGCCTTGCGGTCCGACGTCACCGGTATCACCCTTGTCACCCTTGACACCTTGCGCGCCCTGAGGGCCAGTTTCACCTTGGATGCCCTGCGGGCCTTGAGGACCCGTCGCGCCGGTGAGACCAATCGGCCCCTGCGGACCGACTTCGCCCTGAGGACCTTGCAGGCCCTGTGCGCCCGCAGGACCTGCGGGGCCTTGCGGTCCCGTTGCGCCTGGAGCTCCAGCCGGCCCCTGCGGACCTTGCGGACCCGCCGCGCCGGTTGCACCCGTCTGGCCCGCGGGTCCCTGGGGACCGATCGGACCCGTCTCGCCCTGCGGACCCGCAGGACCGTTCAACGCATACATCGCGTACGGAACCGGCGTGACAAAATCACGCACCGGCTGACGCAAATACGCGTTTGTCGAGCCCGCCGGTGATCGCACCGAGATGTCCAGATAGCGATCATCACCGTTCCACACCGCCGCGCCGAAGTTCAGCGGCAAGGTGTATCGTCCGTCAGGTCCGACCCAGACCTTCGTCACGGATTGCGGTTGCGCGAGCTCAATGCCGCCTTGCGTCGTGTTGTAGATGCGGACGATGATGTCCACCCGCATCGTCGTTCCGGTCGCGGGCAATTGCCCTTGATACGAGATCACGCTGGGTGCGGTCTGCGCCATCGCCGCTTCGGGCGAAAGTCCCACGGATGAAATGCCAAGCGCGATACCTGCGACCAGAATCAAACGATGCACACGCGCGCGATTCGACATGACGTCATTCCTTTTCTGTAATTCTCAAGCAGGGCACAAACGAACCATCGCCGACCTTGCGGTCGGCTTCGAAACAAATCGAAACTCAAGTTGTGCGCTCGACTACGACGTCATGGACGCAGGCGAAGCGACTCTTGTCGACACGGACACGATCCCCCCGAACTCGAAGAACATGTAGACGCTTTCATTCCCCTGGAAAGGGCGGCAATGAAAGGTAACTGTTTTTCGCGCTCTTTCAACGCTGACTTGCTCATTCGTGGGGTGAAACCCGGAGATAACGAGCATGCGGACCAGTTTCACGCTCGCTTGCTCGTCCCATAATTTTTCTCATGATTCATTACAAACACGATGACTTTGTACCCATTCCATCGCATCCGGAGTTTTCGCGAACGGGAACGGTCCGATAGCGCGCGCTATCCTTGGCCCATGATCAGCATCGATTACACCAATCTTCTCGCCGACAAAGTCGGCTCGCACGGCGTCGACCCAGACCTCCTCGCTCCCGGCGGACCGGCAGCGCTTGCGGTCGCGCACAACACCGAGCGCCTCGCCAAGTCGCGCGGCACCGGTTGGGAGCGTTGGCGTGATTTGCCCTTTGATCCGGTCCGCAGCGCACATGTCAAAGCGGTCCGAGAAGTCGTCGAATCGCGCAAAGGCGGCTTTGACACGCTTGTGGTGCTCGGCATCGGCGGATCCGCACTCGGCAACATCGCACTGCAGTCCGCCCTCAACTCCCCCACTTGGAATCTGCTCTCAACGCCGGCGCGTTCAGGCGCGCCACGACTGTTCGTGGTCGATAACGTCGATCCCGAGAACTTCGGCTCGGTCTTGGAGTTCTGCCAATCGCAACCCGGGGGACTCTCGCGCACGCTTTTCAACGTCATCAGCAAGAGTGGCGAAACCGCAGAGACGGCGGCTCAATTCATGGTGATTCGTGACCTTCTGTCACGCACCATCGGAACTGAAGCCGCCAAGCACATCGTCGCCATCACAGATCCCAAGAAGGGGACGATGCGTCAGATCTGTGACCGCGAAGGTTACACGACGCTTCCGGTGCCGGACGGCGTCGGCGGACGTTTCAGTGTGCTCAGTCCCGTCGGTTTGTTCTCCGCGGCGATGTGCGGCATCGACATCGAGTCGCTCCTCAACGGCGCGGCGGACATGGATAGACGCTGCAGCAGTCCCGATATCAAGGACAACCCTGCCGCGATGCTCGCGTTCCTTCTGGTTGAGTTGGGAACCAGCCAAGGCAAGCCGAACCACGTCTTGATGCCCTATGCGAATTCGCTGTATCTGCTCGCGGACTGGTATCGACAGTTGTGGGCTGAAAGTCTGGGCAAGGAAAAAGACGTCACGGGTGAAGTGGTGCACGCAGGATTCACTCCGATCAAGGCGCTGGGAACGACGGATCAGCATTCGCAGATTCAGCTGTATCGCGAAGGTCCGAACGACAAAGTCATCGGCATGATCGAAGTGTCGAAGTTCCGCAACGAAGTCGCGATCCCCACGGGACTCGGAGTTGATGCGATCAGGTACCTCGAGGGCTCCTCGATCGGCGCGCTCATGAACGCGGAAAAGCGCGCGACGGAATATGCGCTACTTGAAAGTCGGCGACCGAACTACACGATCAAGTTCCCGACCATCGATGCGTATCACGTCGGGCAGTTCATCAATCTCTGGCAGATCGCGACCGCGTACGCGGGATTGATGCTCAACGTCGACGCGTACGACCAACCGGCGGTGGAACTCGGCAAGCAAGCGACGTTCGGACTGATGGGGCGCGAGGGGTACTCGCAGCATCTGGCGGCGGTGAACGAGGCGCTGGGCGGCGATCGGCGCGTCGTGTAAAATATTATAATATTATTACTTATAACAAGCGCTTCGCCGAGGGGCGCTTGTTACTTTTTGCGCTTCTTGAAGCGGTCCTTGATGCTCGCCTGGTGCGTGGAGCCGCGGGCGCCGAAGCCCGGCATGCCGCGAAGACCGGGCACCATCGCTTCGACGCCCTTACCGCCCATATTGCGCACGGCCTCCATGCGATCAGCGGCGCTGAAGTTCGCGAATTGGCGCGTCATTTTGTTCACGGTGTCGAACTGCTTGACGAGTTGTCCCACATCGTCGGTTGAAGTGCCGGAACCGCGGGCGATTCGCTTTCGGCGCGACGTATCGATCACGGAGGGCTCGGAGCGCTCCTTCTTGGTCATCGAGTTGATCATCGCTTCGACCTTGTCGAGTTGCTTCTCCTCGATGTGCAGATCCTTGAGCATGTTGCCCACGCCGGGGAGCATTCCCATGAGTTGTTTCAGCGGCCCCATGCGTCTGAGCGTCTTGAGCTGGCTGAGGAAGTCGTCCATCGACATTTCGCCGCGCTCCATCTTCTTCTGAAGATCCGCGGCTTCTTTTTCACTCACCTGCTCCTGGGCTTTTTCAACCAGTGCGACAACGTCACCCATACCGAGAATGCGTCCGGCGATGCGGGTGGGATGAAACTCCTCGATCGCGTCGAGCTTTTCGCCGACACCGACGAACTTGATGGGAGCGCCGGTGACGTGTTTCACGGAAATCGCCGCGCCGCCGCGCGTATCGGAGTCGAACTTGGTCAAAATCGCGCCGTCAACGCCGAGTTTGTCATGAAAGGCGCGCGCGGACTTGACCGCGTCCTGACCGGTCATCGCATCGACGACCAAAAAGATGTGGTGCGGACGCAGTGAGTTTTTGATCTGCGTGAGCTCACCCATCAGTTCGTCGTTGACGTGCAAGCGACCGGCGGTATCGAGAATCAGCGTGTCTACACCGGCATCACGCGCGGCCTGCACCGCGCGACGGCAGACATCGACTGCGACGCCGACGGCCTTGCCGTAGGCGGCGACTTTGTCGGGCTCTGAATAGAACTCGACTTTGGCTCCGCCGGGCATGTCGTCACGAACTTGCTTACAGACGGTGTCAAGCTGCTCGACGGCGGCGGGACGCTGAAGGTCGGCGGCGGCGACCATGACGCTTCTGCCGCGCTTTTTGAGGTAAGCGGCGATCTTGCCGCATGTGGTGGTCTTTCCCGAGCCCTGCAGGCCGCACATCATGATGACGGTGGGTCCCGGGCTGATGCGCATGATGGCATCGGACTTTTCACCGGGAGTCGGCAGCTTGGGCATCAGCCCTTCGAGGGCACTGTCGCCGGGCGCGGGAGCCTCGAGTTGACCGCCAAGGAACTCGACGAGTCGACGATGGACGATGCCGATCATTTCTTCGCCGGGGCGAAGACTGTCGGTGACTTTGCGGCCGACGGCGTCCTCAAGGACAGCCTCGCAGAACCGGTCCGCGACTTCGATGTTCACATCCGCTTCGAGGAGTGACTGTCGAACATCGACCATGGCGTCGCGCACGTTTTTTTCCGAGATCCTGTCGGTCCCGGAAAACTTGCGGAACATGCCATTGAGCGATTGTGTGATGCGGTCGAACATGCGTCCAAAGCGTAGGAAGGCGAAGCCGGGACTTCAGGGCTCATTCGCGCTCGATGGGAAGCGGATCCTGCACTCTTCCGGCGAGCCACTGTTCGATTCGCGGCCAGATGATTTCCTTCAGCAGGATCCGGATGCAAGCGGCAACGGGGATCGCGAGCAACAGGCCATAAAAGCCTGCGATCGCTCCGCCGGCGATTGATGCGAAGAGAATGGTCGGAGTGTCCATGTTCGTGCTCTTGCCCTGGATTCGCGGGGTGAGCACGTAATCATCGAGCACCTGTTGGATTCCGAGCACTATCAGCGGCGAACCGATGATCCACCACCACTCGCCCCGCCAGCCATCGTCGGAACCTCCGAGCCACATCAGCATCATGACCACGGGTGACACCGCACCGGCCACGTAAGGGATGATTGTGAGTGCGCCGACGATAAGTCCGACGATGACGGGCGCAGGCACCCCGATCATCCAGTATGCGAATATGTAATACACAATAAGAGTCGCGCAGATCGTCAGGCGACCGCGCACGAATCCGGCAATGACGACATCCATCCGGCCGAGAAGGTCGATGACACGACTCTTCTTTCTTTCGGGGATGAGACCTTCCCAGAACTCAAGCACTTTGCCGTAGCCAGTGCAGAAGAAGAAAAAGAAGAACGCGGTCAGGAACGCCCCGAAGAGGACATTGAAGAGGGACTGCAGCGCATGCAAAGCAGCATCAACGGCGCCGCCTCCTACGGACAGCGCTTGCTTGCCGAGTGCGGCGGCGTTTGTACTGATCCACTGCAAACCCCACAGTCCGACTTGATACAGCTCGCTGGGGGCGGGGACATCCGAGAGATCGATGTCGTCGACTGTTGAATCGGAGTCCGGCGTCAGCGGCGAATCCTTGTCTTCCTGATGTGCCGCGTTGCGCTTTTCCTGCTCGACGATGTAATCGCGGATCGAAAGCCATGCGGTGTTCGCGCCGGAGTTTTTCAGCAGGTCGCGTTTGGCGGCGTTGTTCGGATCGTTGATGGATTTCACGGTGTGATCGACGTGCCTTGCGAAGTTCTGGGCGAACTTCGCGCCTTGGGCGACGGCGAATCCGAGTCCGAGTGAAACGGGGACGACAACCAGAAGGAAGAACCCGAAAATGAGTCCGAGCGCCGCGGACTTCCGCGACATGCGACGCGGGGCGCACAGGCGCCGAACCAAAGGTTCACACAGATACGCGAGGGTGAGTGCCAAGAGCATCGGCACAGTGACGACACTCAATCGATAGCCAAGCCAAACCATCCCGACGGCAGCCGCGATCAGTACGCCGTCACGGACGGGTTGGATCTGCCACAAGTGAAGGCGCTTCCAATCACCTGCAGGCGAGGGGGCATCTGGCATAGTGTGATGATGATATCAAACGGTTGACGATGGGATTCGCGAGAACTCAGCGGGCGGCGGAGAGATCCGCGAGATCGTCAAAGTCGAAGACGCCGCGAAAGTCATCGAGCGAATCGTCATCGTTCTTGCGCATCAGGCCGGCGTCGACCATGGCGTAGACGATGTGACCAAAATCCTCGGTGGATTTGATGTTCCATCGACTGAGAAGCGTTTTTGCGAGCAGTCCGTACTGTTTGATCGCAAAGTCACGCAAGCCAAGACACAGTTGCTGTCCGCTCACGTGAAGGTGATCCGCATCGGCGGGGTCATCACCGTGAACGAGTTTGACGGTGTGGGCGAGTCCGTCTCGGACGAACGCGAACGCCGCGGGCGGATAGCGTCCGGCCTTGGGACGCAGTTGCTGCCATTCTGGGAAGTTCGGATCCGACAAGGGCCGTACTCCTGAGAGACGCGGCGAAGTTTCGACTTCGCGCCGTCGCACACATCAACGACACGGCAAAACTTTATGTCAGGGAAAGATGCGGGACAAGTCAGCGCGAACCGCTGACTGAGCGTGAATCGCGAAGGTACCAACGCAGCGGTTTATCGCGCCAAGCACCCGCTCGGTGGGAGATCCCGATTCGGGGGGTGTTGCCCATCGATGACGATCGCGGGGCCCGGCGACGGACAAGTTCGATGTACAACTCATCTGAAGTGACGGTATCCACGCCGTCAACGGATCGTTCGATGGCGAACGCCTTGGCGAGATTCGCGGGGCCCCGACAGAGCAGTCGATCCGCGATGTCTTCGCGATCGCGAAGCTCCCGCATCACATCATGCCCATCGAGTGGTTCGAGCGCTCTCAAGAGCACGGCCTGCGGATCGCCCAAGGCTCCGCACGACAGATTGAAGCAATGGTGCATTCCGTACGTGAAGTAGACATAACAAACACCCGGATCGGCGAACATCGCGCGATTGCGTTCGGTCATTCGACCCTTGTAGGCGTGAGACGCCGCATCGTGCGCCCCGACATAAGCCTCGGTTTCAACGATTCGACCGCGAAGCGTTCGACCTCGGAACCGCCGAACGAGCGTTTGTCCGAGGAGTCGCCTGGCAAGCGCTTCCGCATCACAAGCGAAGAAAGACCGCTCGGCACGCGGGCTCACCACCTGCTCCACAGCATTCGAGGTTGCTCATTGTTCCTCATGATCTGTCCCATCGGATCGGAAGAACCATCGATGCGAATCGCAAGAACACCCAGTGGTGCGGCGTCAGTCCGAAAGAGACCTCGATCAGCCGGAATTCCAAGCGTTCGTGCCACGTTGACGGTCGCCATGGCAAGAAGTGTTTGCGGCGAAACGGAATCTCTCGCGTGAAGGAATCGCATCTCATCGAGCACACTGATGCGGTCATGTTGCGGGAGATTGATGATTGAATCCGTTCCGAGCGCGATGTTGATCCCCGCCTTCATCATGTCCTGATATCGATGCGGACCAAAGACATGGCTCCATCCGAAATAGTCGGAGGAGCGCGGACAGTAGATGACATTCGAATCAGCCGATTTCAGCGTTTCCATGTCATCATTTGAGCAGTGGTTCACATGAACGACGTTGCGGGGGTTCCCGAACCGCCCCACGACATGCGCGACCGGGCTTTCGTCGCGGCCGAACTCGGTCTCGAGTTCGGGATGCCAGACACCGAGTGATTCGAGCAACTGCCGCAGCGGTCCCGTACCTCGCGCGATGAACTCAACCTCCTCGGGAGTCTCCGCGAGGTGCGTGCATACGGGAAGGTTCAGCTTCGAGCCAAGCGCGATTGCCGCGGCGTATGAACGCGGCGAAACGGAGTACGGAGCGTGGGGTTGGAGGCCGAGCTTCAAGGGCGAATCCGCCATGGAAGCCCCGGAGATCAACGATTCGATATCACGAATCAGCTCGGGGCCAGAGGCGGACATCGCAAAAAACTCGATATACGAGACGCCGATCACGCCCGCCGACTTGAGGGCGTCGGAGGCCACCAAAGCAGGGAGGCCTTTGACAGCGCCTGCGATGTCGCCGACGGCAACCGTGCCGGAGTTTCTGAGCAACGCCGCACCGAGGCGAACCGAACGCTCAATCGCTGCCGGCTCGGTACATCTGCGGGACCGAACGGCATCGATGAAAGAGCGAAATCCGGCGCGAGAATCAAACGGGAGCGGCCCGATGTGGGTCAGATCGAGGTGGGTGTGGGCGTTGGCGAGTCCGGGGATGAGAATGGAGTCAGGAACATCGATTCTGTGAGCGGATGCGGCGACGGGGTGTCCGACCACCTCATTCAACCGACCCGAGGCGAGCACATGCCGATCTTCGCCGGGAGAGAGGAGCATGGCGGCAGGTTCATCGATCAGAAACCGGGAGTCCGAGAGGGCTGCCGCGGTGAAGAGGATGGGGCGCGCGATGTCGGTCACGCGGAAACGGTAGTCTCGAAATCGTAGAAAAAGATGCGTACTTTTCGTGGGTGATTTGCCGAAAAAGAATGAGATTCGGCGAGTCGCGGCGTCACGGACGCGCGGGAAACCGGATAGGATTGATCACCACGGATGTCGATGTTTGTCGCTGCGCGAGGCGTAAAGGATCACGCGTCGGCCGCGCTCAATGCACGATCAATGCAAGAAGGAGCTTGTAATATGACACGGATCTCACGTTTGTTCAGGATCGGCGCGGGCCTGCTGATCACCGGTGCGACGCTGCAAGGCTGCGTCGGTCAGGGCGAATACGACAACATCTACGCGACGCAGGCGGCGCTGAAGAATCGACTCGCCGAAGTCGAGCGTGAGCGCGATGAAGCGCGCGCGAGCCTGGATCTGCTGCGTCAGCGCATGGGTTCGGGTGAGGGCGCGCTCACGGCACTTGAGAAGCAGAACGCGGAACTCAAGCGTCAGTTGGATCAGGCGCTGGCGGACTACCGCGGCTTGCAGGATCGATTGGGCAGCTTGAAGTTCGGACCGGTGGACGCGGAGACCGATGCTGCGTTGAAGGATCTCGCGAGCCGATTCCCGAATCTTCTCACCTATGACTCAGCCCGCGGCATGCTTCGCTTCAACAGCGATCTGACTTTCGATTCCGGCAGCGATGCGGTGAAGCCTGAGGCGACTGCGGCACTGCAGGCTTTGGCGGAAATCCTGAACAACTCCGCGGCGATGGGCTACGACGTCGTCATCGAAGGACATACGGACAGCCAGCGCATCAGTGCGAATACCGCGAAGCGTCATCCGACGAACCGGCACCTGTCGGTGAACCGTTCGATCTCGGTCATCAATGAAATGGTGAGAATGAACGTTCAGCCGGCGCGTCTTATGGCGGCGGGCTGGGGCGAATTCCGCCCCGCTGTGGAGAACACCGCCAGCGTCAACACCCCCGCAAATCGCCGCGTTGAGATTTTCTTCGCGAAGAGCTCGGGAACGGGAGTTGCGGCGCCGAAGGCTTCGGAGCCCGCGTCGACGGGCGGATCAACGACGGTTGACAACCCGAATGTTCCGACTCGCCAGCCGGACATTACGAAGTAAAGTTCGATTCAGTCAGTTTCAAAAGGCGACCTCAACGGGTCGCCTTTTTTCATTGGCGTACCTCCGTGCGACGAACGGTTAGCGGACTTCAAAGCAGGCCCCACGCGGTTCCGAAAGGCGAATCTGGTGCTCCTCGAAGATTCTTCAGAGAAAACAGCCGATTGCCCTTGCGCATTGGGAGGCTTGCACTTAACTTTCAGGAATCCGAACCCTTTGGGGACGAGCCAATGCGTGAGGCATTCGGCGCAGGCTGTCTTTGGGGTCAAATGGAAGGAGAAACCATGTCCGCTTTGAATCGTGTTTCGGCTTTGATTTCGTTGGCCGGTTTGGCGACGTCCGCTCTCGCGAATCCGCCGCTGGAATTGGTCATCAACTCCAACATCGGACTTGGTGCGCTTCCGCCGGACACGACGCTCGGCGAAGTGTGGAACATGGCTTCAGGGCCGTTCGATAACCCACGAATCGACAATCAGGGTCGAGTCCTGTTTTCCGGTCAGTTGGATTCGGCCACGAACCC
>JBKDPX010000194.1:0-3089 GCA_046342165.1 Phycisphaerales bacterium
CAGATCGAGACACGCCCGCACCCTCGTCTACGACTTCGCGAAACAACTCCGAACGCCGAAGGAAATGGCCGCCTGTCTCGAGGCGTTGCTGGCCGCGGCTCCGGATGACGCGGCAGGTATCTCTCTCGCGCGCAGTAGGCATGAGCAAGGTCGCGAAGCAATCCGGCCTCGGCCGCGAGAGCCTCTCCAAGTCGCTCAGCGAGGATGGCAACCCGAGCCTCGATACGATCCTCCGCGTGGCGCAGCCAGTCGGCGTGCGGTTTCACGCGTGCGCTGCTTGAATCGCGATCCCTGAAGCGAGCGAGAACCAATTTCCGAGCGACGACGGAGGAATCGCCACTCAAGCGATTGACCGTCATGAGCCGATTCCAAGTCGATGGCTCGGTCGATGCGCTGCATCTCCTGTGAATACGACCTCACCGCTGTCGGGACGGGCCGATGTCCGGAGTGCGGACGGGAGTTCGATCCCGCAAATCCATGGACATATGAGATCCGAAGTCGGCGTGATCAGGCGACTTCCGGCATCTTGCTTTCGATCGGTCTGGGTGCAACCGCGTACGCACTGTTCAAATGGTCATTGGATTGGCCATACGGCGAGTCACATCACGCGGCGTTCCGATCAATCATGGCGATCGGCACGGCACTCGGCGTGATCGGTGCTCTCCTTGCGGCCCGCTACCGCTCTTGGCTCGGCCGCACGCCTCTTTTGCTCACCGCAACGATCTGCATCTGGGCCGGTCTCTTTTTCGCGAGCGATACGTACTACCGAGTCTGGCAGGCTGGTACGGATCCGCCCGACGAGGCCTTCGCGGATACTGGTCCACTTGGTGCATTGCTCCTTGGCTGGATTCCCGGAGGCTTGGCCGTCGGTGTTGTCTTTACCGCAGTGCTGCTTCGTTCCGCGTGGCGACGACGCGGCGCGCACCGATCACTACCTCGCCAATCGCACCCCTCCAAGAGCCATTCCGCCGCGACGCTTGATGCAAGCGTCACTCGCGGAGATTCGAACTCCTGATCCGATCACGAGTTTGCGAGGCACGGGTGCAGTCACGATCTGAGTGACGATGTCGTGCGAATCGCATTGTAATATCTTGACTTTTTGGCCTGGTGAGCAGTCACACGTCATCAATCCGATGGCGATTTCCCATCGATATCGCGCAGCGCGCAAAGCCCTCAGCGCGACAACCCTGCCAAGTGCGCCCCGAACCTACACTGAATTCCGTGACAACCCATCGTGCCTGGATGACGCTCCCGCTTCAGCCGCCTCACAATCCGGTCGAGTGTTCGCTTGCTCCGAACGGGTTCATTTGTCGTTCGCTTATCGACTCGGATGAACTTGAGCTGGCCGCGCTGATGTACGAAAGCTACCGAGGCACGGTCGACGACGGTGGCGAGTCGATCGAGGATGCGCGGCGGGAAATTGCGAAACTCCTCTCCGGCGATTACGGCCCGATAGATCAAGAGGCTGTGACGGTGATCATCCACGAAGACACCATTGTTTCGGCCACGATCGTCACGCGTGATCAAGTCGCACCGCCCCCGCTTCAACGCGGCGAACCATTTCTTGTCTTTTCGATGACCGCTCCGAATTGGAAACGCCGCGGTCTTGCGAGGATCGGTTTAACGCGCTCGATCACTCTTTTGCAGCGGCGCGGGGAGCCTCGCTTGCATCTCGTCGTGACACGGGCGAACATCCCCGCTCTTTCGCTCTATAAGTCACTGGGATTCTTGGAAGGCCCCATCGGAGGCCCGCCGTTCGTGGCGTAACCTTTCGTGAGCGCGACCGATGACGATCCGCCGCGCCCTTCAGTGCCCATTGATTCGTTCGCCAACATGCAAGCCTCGAAGTCATACACAGCCACGATCTTGTCGGATCCCGATGGTTCATCCATGACGGCGATCCCGATACCGTTTGATATCAAAGCGATCTTCGGCAAGGTTCGCGCGCCTGTGGTGGTGTCGATCAACTCGTACTCGGTTCGATCGACGGTGTGCCGCATGGGTGGCGAGTGCTTCATTCCTCTGCGCAAAAGCAATCGCGAAGCGGCGAAGGTGCGCGCCGGCCAGCGGATCAGGATCACACTGACGTCGGATGATCAACCGCGCATCGTGATTCCGCCCGCAGACTTGGTCAAGGCGATCAAGCGTGCAGGATTGATGAAGAGTTGGAACTCACTCAGTTACACGCACAAGCGCGAGCATGTCGAATCAATTCTGGGAGCGAAAAAGCCGGACACACGCGCGAAGCGAATTCAGAAGTGTCTCGACATGATGCGCGATCGATCAGCGGTTGGAACTTTGAAGCCTCATCGGACGGTCGCGCTGCGTCCGCATTCCGGACAATTGGATATCGAGTCAAGTCCGCGGCGGTCATAGCCGCACGCGGGACATCCGCCATGCATCCGTGCTCGTCGAGCTTTGTGTTCGGCGCGCCAACCAAAGCAAATGATGCCAGCGAATACCGCCACGATAAACCACAGCGGTATATAGAACGCTTTCACTGAAGTCCGCCAAACAACTTCAAACCACCATCGATACTCGAAGTAGTAATCTTGAACTCCGGTCTTGGGTTGCTCGATTTCAGGAAGTGGCGGAGTGTCGATCGTGAGACAAAGCTGCCCGCCCGTGACAGCAGCGGAAGCGCCTCCGGGTCCATCCACAATGAAAACGCGCTCGGCACTCAAGATCCAAGCCCAAACAAATGCTCCGCAGATCAGCGTCGACATCCATTTCAGGATCGGTGATAAGCGGTGAAGACTCGGCATCGTCCGAATCGTATGAACCATGACACCGCCGATGATTCCGGACCGAGCGAATCACTTCGTAAGCACATCAACGGCGTCGATCTCGCCTTGCAACAACATGTCAAGCGAATCACGGGACAAGGAACTTGTCGATCCGGTCGAAGTTCGGAGATGCGCGTCAAAGTGGCCCAACATCGCAGCGCCAAGCAGAGGCTGCACATCGGCTCGCGTCGATGAAGGTATCAGTCGGCGTTCCGTCCCGGTCGAATCCGCGAAATCAAAGTGATTCGCATTCGCAATCCAAACAAACTGATGCGCCCCGTGAGGCCACAGCGCAAAGGCGTC
>JBKDPX010000195.1:0-3678 GCA_046342165.1 Phycisphaerales bacterium
GCGCTGATCAGAAATCGCGCCGCCCCCTCTTTCAAACGTGATTTCGCGACCGCCAATCCCGTCTCCGCCGCACCTTGTGCACGCATCACGTGTAAGTGCGTCGCGGCCGTGGTGATATTGCCCTTGCTGGCGATCGCCATCGCCACTGACAACGATCCAAAGAGCACGAGGAACATCATCGCGAGAACCGCGGCGATGCCCCGACGCGAGGTGAAGCGCGATCGTGAATCTTGAGCATGCTTGCGATGTCGATCGATGGAGGCAAACACGGGACGACCTTCCTCCGGTTCAGTTCAAGACCGGAACGATCCACGACAATCGAGCGATTTCAACAGGATTCGATCCGACCTCCGCATGTGTGACAACCACCGTCACACGGAGCGGGAATTGATCGACATTGACGGCGTTGTACAAGCCGTTCGCGACTCTTGAGTAGGAATCCGCGCGAACGAGCGAAGAATCAAACGGATCGACCTTTTCCACGGTCACTCTCTGCGTCCAACCGATGAGCGAGCGAACCTCACCGTTCACGGTCACGAGCTGTCCGGTGATATCGACGGCTGGAACAACATCGCCGAAGGCATCGATGGGACCCGCGAAGTCACCATCGTCCCCGAACACCATTCCGTCCAGATCGTCGATGTCGTCGATGTCATCGATCGCGACTTCACCAGCCTCCGAGCCCCACCCGATGACGGAAGCGACGCCGTTCGTCGATGTCAGCGTGAGGCCTGTGACGGAGTCGTGACGCGGCATTCGACGGGTCATTTCGCGGATCTCGTTGGCGAGGAGCATTCCCGTCGCGGCACGGTTGGACCAACTGTTGCTGCGGATGAACGCCGACTGGGCATCCATGAAAGCAAGCACGCCGATTCCGATGATCACCAACGCGATCATGGTTTCAAGCAATGTGAACCCGCGCGAGAGCGCGTGTGTCCGCTTGCGGGAATTCGAGATATCGGAGCGAAGCATGAAGCCTCCGAAGGTCGTGATTGCCTCCGGTGAAAAGATCGGTTACTTCACGATCTGGCTCATCTTGAAGATCGGGAGAATGATCGCCATTGCGATGAATCCGACGACTGTACCCATCATGAGGATCATGACGGGCTCGATCATGCCGGTGACGGCCTTGATATGGTCCTTTAACTGTTTCTGGTAGAACGCCGAGATCTCATCGAGCACCTCGCCGAGCTTGCCGGCTTCTTCGCCCGCCGAGATCATCTGGATCACCGATCTGGGGAGGGTTCGATCCTCCTGCAACGCCGCGGTGATTTTCTTGCCTTGCTTGACCGCAGCGTGCATGCGCATCCAAAGGCTGCGGAAGATCGAGTTTCCGGAGATCTCACCGGTGATCTGGATCGTGTCGAGCATCGGCACGCCCGCATTGATGAGTTGACCCATCGTTTGCAAGCTTCGCGCGATGTAGAGCGAGCGGAACATTCCCTTCACGACCGGAACCGTCAACTTCACGCGATCGAGCCACAACGAACCGATTTCGGTGCGGACGAAGGCATAAAAAGATCCCAACACAGTGACCGCGCCGCCGAGCAGATACAGCCAATTCTCAACCATGAACTTGCTGAGGCCCATCAGGAACTTGGTGGCCCATGGAAGCACGGCCTCTTTACCTTCGAAGACGCTCGCGAATCGCGGCAGCACGAACGCCAGCAGGAAGATCGTGACGCAAACGGCAAGCGAACCGATGACGGCGGGATAAATCGCGGCACCGATCACCATCTTGCGGGTTTCAAGTTGCTGAGCCATGTAGGCCGCGATGCGATCGAGCATTTTCGCGAATGATCCGGCCATTTCGGAGGCGCGAACCATGTTGATGTAGAGCGGATTGAACAGCTTCGGATGCTTGGCGAGGGCTTCGCTGAACTGCTTACCGGCCTCGACGTCCGTACGGAGTTGAATCAGCACGCGCTTGAAACCGAGGTGCTCCGTTTGATCCGAAATGCCTTCAAGCGCCGCCCGAATGTTGATGCCCGCGCGAATCATCACCGCGAGTTGGGTCGTAAAATCGAGAACATGCTTCTGAGTCGGACTGCCGGCGTTCAGTTCCGCCAAGCGCTGCGAAAGCGTTTGTCCCCCGGCTCCATCCGCCATCGGTGATATAGCCAACACATGCAGGCCCTGATTCCGAAGCGCCATCGACGCCGCGGCGATGGAATCCGCGGCCAACGTTCCGGCCTGCGTCGCTCCCGAACCTGCACGAACCTGATAGCGATAGTTGGGCATGGGTATTGATCCGTGGGTTACGCGGCCAACTGGCGTTCAAGTTTGTCGGGGAATGCGGCCTGCTCGATCGCATCCTCGCGACTGATGTAGCCGTTGAAATAGAGCTCGGCAATGGAAGTGTCGAGTGAAACCATGCCGAGGGCGCGTCCGGTTTCGATCACATTGGGAATTTCGAATGTGCGCGCCTCGCGAATCAGGTTGCGGACTGCGGGCGTACACAGCAACACCTCGACAGCCGGAATCATGCCGGGGCGATCGATGCGGCTGAAGAGCGTCTGGCTCATGACGGCCTGCAGAGTGTTGCTCAGCATGGAGCGAATTTGATTCTGTTGACCCGCGGGATACATATCGATGATGCGTTCGACCGTCTGGCTTGCGTTCACGGTGTGAAGGGTCGACAACACCAAGTGGCCGGTTTCAGCGGCTGAAATCGCAAGCGCGGTGGTCTCGAGATCGCGCATTTCGCCAACCAGGATGATGTCCGGGTCCTGACGCAACGCGTGCTTGAGTCCGCTCGCGAATGTCGGCATGTCCTGATGAAGTTCGCGCTGTTCGATCACGCATTCCTTGCTTTGGAAGACGTATTCGATGGGGTCTTCGAGCGTGATGATGTGCTTCTTGTAGCGCTGATTCATCGTATCGATCATCGCCGCGAGCGTGGTCGATTTACCTGAACCGGTATCGCCGGTGACAAGCACGAGGCCGCGGGGCAACATGGTGAGTCGCTCGATGACATCGGGCAGACTCAACTTGTTGAGCGCGGGAACCTTCGTTTTGATCATTCTCATCGCAAAGGCGATGCGACCGCGCTGCATGTGGGCGTTGACACGGTAACGGGCGACGCCCTCGAAGTTGTACGAGAAGTCCGCGTCACGCTGACGCTCGAATGTGGCGATGGCTTCGGGGCCTGCCATCTGTTTCAAGAACGCCGCGGCGACTTCGTTGCTGATCTCGGGAAACGATAACGGCGCCATGTTTTGATGGACGCGCATCATGGGAGCGTGCCCGGCGATCAAGTGAACGTCCGAGGCGTCCGCATCGATCGCGGCCTTCAAAATCGCATGCAGATCCATGCCGTGGCACTCCGAGGGACGTCAAGGCGTCCGTTCGGCATATCGACCTGAAAGCCATCGAATTCCAGTGTCGTGCGGCATTGACTCCGCAAGTCGGGAATCACCCGCCCGAAACCGCGGCAAAGCCGATGGATGCGGCATATTCGTCATACATACAACCGCCCGGACAGGGGTCAGGAGAACGATCAAACGGATCATTCGGGATATTTCTTGATCATTTTTCAGTATCGTTTATGATACTTTCATGCCTGACTCAGGGTACAAATTCACCTTGCAACTGCTCACTGATCGACGGCGCGAGCTGGGAATCACGCATGCGATGATCGCCGCGCACAGCGGTGTGTCCGAACCGACCGTCAAGCGG
>JBKDPX010000196.1:0-3650 GCA_046342165.1 Phycisphaerales bacterium
CAATCCCCTGAGTCGACTATGGCAAGCCATCTGACATCGTTGGTGGGGTTCGGACTCAGGGCCTATTTGTCGCGCCGCATCCGATTGCTGAGCGATCCGGGCCATTGGCAGCGCAACTCGGCGGGCATCCAACGCGCACAACTCAGATCACTTCTTCGAAACGCCTCGCGGACCGAATACGGCAGGGCGAACGGATTCGCCAAAATCGCGGAGTACTCCGGCGATGATCTGCTTCGAGCCTATCGGGATCGTATCGCCATACGCGACTGGTATGCATCAAAGGACATGATCGCCCGCATGCGTGAAGCAGGCGAATCAGATGTGCTTTGGCCCGGCCGTATCATGGATTTCGCCCAAACCAGCGGAACGACCGCGGGAGACAAGTTCATTCCCGTCTCTCGCGAGATGCTGAAATCCAACTTTCTGGCCTCATTAGATATCTTCTCCCATCTGCATCGGTTCGGGGTTTCACTTCCTTCGATAATGAGAGGCAAGTCACTCTTTCTCGGCGGTTCGACGAAACTCGAAACCAACGAGCACGGCATTCGAACCGGTGATCTTTCGGGAATCGTGACACCCCTCATCCGCTGGCCGCTCACACATATCTACCTGCCGGGCTCGAAAATCGCCCTCATGAGCCACTGGCCATCGAAGATCGAGGCCATGGCAAAACGCTGTGTGCATGAAGATGTCCGCATGATCAGCGGCATGTGTTCATGGGGTCTCATTCTCTTTGAAAAGGTCGTGGAACTCGCGCGCAAGGAAGGACGCGATGTTCGAACAATCAGGGACGTGTGGCCGGACTTCACGGTTTTCGTCCACGGCGGCGTGAAGTACGCGCCATTCGATCCGCGCGTGCGCGCGGCATATTCCGGAGATCCTCAGGGCGCCGACGTCCCCTTCCGAATCGAGCTCTATCCGGCGTCGGAAGGCTTCATCGCGATTCAGGACATTCGCGGTGATCCCGGCCTGCGACTTCTCACGGATATCGGCAATTTCATCGAGTTCGTTCCGCTCGAGGAAATCGACTCCCCCAACGCGCGCGCATTCGCATGCGATGAGGTTGAGAAGGGACAGAAGTATGTGGTCGTCCTTTCGACCTGTGCCGGCCTTTGGCGATATGTGCTGGGAGATGTCGTGGAGTTCGACACGATCCCTGACCGACCGCCGTCCGCGGGCGGCGGCGGCGGTGACGGCCCGAGCAGACTTCGAATCGTCGGGAGACATCGACATTTCATCAATGCGTTCGGCGAGAATCTGATCGTCGAACATATCGAGAACGCGGTTGCCACTGCGGCGCGCGAAACAGGGATCCTCATCGGCGAGTTCACGGCGGCGCCCGTCTATCCGCGCGACAACCGTCGAGCGGGACTTGAATTGGCAATCGAAACCACTTCAGATGTCGAGCCTGGGCGCTCGGAACATTTCGCCAGCGCGTTTGATCAATCGCTCAAGACGCAGAATGTGGATTACACCACCAAACGAACGGATGGATTCGGAATGGGACCGCCGACGATCACATGGATCCCGACCGGCACATTCCATCGTTGGATGGAATCCAGAGGCAAACTGGGCGGACAGCACAAATGTCCTCGCTGCGCCAATACTCGCGAACTTCTCGAACAAGTCGTCAGTTGCGCAATCCCCCGCACACAGGCATGAAGAGGCGAGAGTATCATCCGTCATCACAGTTGCCCCCTTTCGCTCGTTCACAGCATCATGGCCGATTCCGTGCTTCGCACATCCCGCCCCGAACCCGTGCTCCGGCTCCTGAATCCTGTTCAGGCGGCCGGTTCGATTTGGCGGCATCGGGATCTCGTCGTGCAGTTCGCGATACGCTGGTTCGCCTCCCGATTTCGAGGGACGCATCTCGGCGTGATCTGGGCGATTCTTCTGCCGCTGCTTGTTCTCTCCGTGTACACCTTTGTGTTCACGTACATTTTCACCTATCGATCTCCCGGAGAAAATGAGACGCGTCCGCAGTACGCCGTTTGGCTGTTTTGCGGAATGGCGGTGTTCGGCTTGTTCGCCGCTTCGGTGAATCGAGCCTGCGGATTGATCCTGGATCACCCTCAGTATGTAAACAAAGTTGTGTTTCCGCTGGAGACGCTTTGCGTCGCGAATCTCGGAGCGTCAATCATCTATGCCGCGGCGGAGTTACTTCTCGTCGTGATCGGAACCTTGGCGGTTTTCGGCAGCGTGCCGGCCACGATTCTGCTCCTGCCGATCGCCATCCTCCCGATGTTGCCGTTGGCACTGGGTGTTTCCTGGTTTTTATGCAGTCTAACAGTCTTCGTGCGCGATATCGCGAATGTTGTATCGCTCTTTGTTTCACAGTTTTTGTTCTTTCTCACTCCGATCTTCTGGCGTCGAGAGCAGTTTCTCGCGACTTTGCCGGATCTTGCATGGCTGATCGACTACAACCCGATCGCGTTGACGATCGAGTGCGTGCGCCGATGCATGATCACCGGTCTCCCGCTTGATTGGTGGGACTGGGCCAAAGCGCTGGTGTTCGGCTTGATCATCATGCAGTTGGGCTACGCGTGGTTCATGAAGAGCAAGCGAGGGTTCGCCGATGTCCTCTGAACCACAACCCGCCACCGAAGCGCTTCCTCAGTCAGAGGCGGTGATCAAGGTCCGGAACATCGGCAAGTGCTATCACATCTACGACAAGCCGGTGGATCGACTCAAGCAGGCGTTCTTCAGAAGTTTCAGGACATATTACCGTGAATTTTGGGCTTGCCGACGCGTCTCGTTCGAGGTGAATCGCGGTGATTCGGTGGGTATCCTCGGCAGAAACGGCGCGGGCAAGAGCACACTGCTGCAACTCATCGCAGGCACAACTACGCCGACAGAAGGTGAGATTGAAGTGAGGGGGCGCGTTGCGGCATTGCTGCAACTTGGAAGCGGCTTCAATCCCGAATTCACCGGACGCGAAAATGTGTATTTGGGCGGTGCGGTTCTTGGTATCACGCGTGCTGAGATGGATCAACGATTCGATGAGATCGCCGCGTTTGCGGATATCGGTTCGTTCATGGATCAGCCGATCAAGACATACTCGAGCGGCATGGGTGCGCGCTTGGCGTTCGCGGTCAGTTTTTCGGTCGAACCAGATGTTCTTATTCTTGACGAAATCCTCGCTGTCGGGGATATCGGCTTCCAAAGCAAGTGCATCAGTCGTTTGCGCAAACTGCGTGACTCGGGATTGACGATGCTCTTCGTCAGTCATTCTCCCGACTCCGTGCGAAGCATCTGCAATAAGTCGTTGGTACTCGAAGGAGGCCAACCGATCTACTACGGGGCGACGGATTCCGGAACGAATCTCTATCTCTCGCGCATGAGGGAATCGACGAACGATGAAGCGCTGAAGGATACCCAGTCCTTCGGATCCCGCATCGCCTTCCAGTCTGACGTTCCCGGCAATATGCGATACGGCACCGGGCATGTTCAGATCACACACGTCGAACTCAAGGGCGCCGACGGGGCTCCTCGCCGCGCATTCTCATTCGGCTCCCAAATCATCCTCGAAGCGACCTTGATGCCGAACACCGATGTCGACAATCTGAGTGTCTCCCTGTCTCTTATACACATCTGACGCTGCCGACGACAATGCAAGTGTAGATCTCGGTGGCTGTCTCTTATACACATCT
>JBKDPX010000197.1:0-2920 GCA_046342165.1 Phycisphaerales bacterium
TTGAAGATCACCCTCGCTTGGGCGGACGCGCCGGCTCTCGCGAACGCCTCCTTCGCACCCGTGAACAACCTGGATCTGTCGGTTGAATCACCCAACGGCGATCTCTACATCGGAAATGTCTTTTCCGGGGGTGTTTCCGTCAGCGGTGGATCAAGTGACACCCTCAACAACCTTGAACAAGTTCTTATCCCTTCTGTGACAGCGGGAACATGGACCGTTCGAGTGACCGGCGCCGCCATCAATGAAGGTGCGCAGGGATACGCCATCGTCGCAACCGGCGATGTCACGGATATCTCGTGTCCAGCCGACTTCGATTTATCCGGCGCTGTCGACGGTGACGATGTGATCTCATACTTCTCTGCATGGGATTCCGGCGCTCCCGAGGCCGATGTGGATCGCTCAGGCGGGGTTGATGGTGATGACATCATCGTTTTCTTCACCGGATGGGACAGCGGGTTCTGAGTCCGTCGCGCTCGCGTTCATACATGACCGGCGATATCCTTCGCGCAACACGTTGATGCGATGGAGACTGCCATGCACGGAACAAACGACACGCCACGTCTGGTTGCTGATTCTTTGACCGCGGCTGAAAAGCTCTCAATGACATTCCGTCGCTTCGCGGCATTCAGCGCAGCAGGTGGTGTTGTGCTCATCGCCATCACCGCCGTCGCGATGTTGTGGGCGAACTCGCCCTGGGCTGAAACATACTCGACCATATTTGGTTCCACCCCGCTTCGCGTCACACTCGGGGAGTTCGGTTGGACGGCCTCTCTCAGAGACTGGATTAATGATGCGTTGATGGCTGTGTTTTTCTTCATGATCGGTCTTGAGATCAAACGCGAAGTGTTGTTCGGTGAACTGAGTTCCATCAAGCGCGCGGCGCTTCCACTCATCGCCGCCGTCGGCGGTATGGCCGTGCCGGGCGCAATCTATGCGGTGATCAACAAAGGTGGTGACGGAATGCACGGCTGGGGCATTCCGACCGCTACCGACATCGCCTTCGCACTGGGCGTCATGACTTTGCTCGGTTCAAGAGTTCCCGCCGGTTTGAAGGTTTTCCTGACAACGCTCGCTGTCGCCGATGATCTCGGTGCGCTCATCGTCATCGCGCTCTTTTACACGGACAGTCCGTCGGTGTCCAACATTCTGATCGCCTTCGCCGCGCTTGCCGTCATGTATGGCATGAACAAATCCGGTGTTCGCTCATCCGGGTTGTATCTCCTCGTCGGTGCGGTTGTGTGGTGGTTCATCCATCACTCCGGGGTTCATGCGACGATCGCCGGCGTGCTCACGGCAATGACGATTCCAAGCGAGAGCCGCGCGGACATCCGCGCTTTCGCGACATTCACGGGTTCAACGGTGAAGGGACTTGAAAGCCAAGCAACCGCCTCGACCGCTCCGTTGTCAGGTGAGCAACAGGAACGGATCGGTGCGATCGAGGAAGCATGTGAGCGAGCGCAAAGTCCCCTGCAAAGACTCGAACATGCTTTGGTTCCTTGGTGCGGATTTTTCATCATTCCAATCTTCGCTCTCGCGAACGCCGGTGTGCCGCTATCCACCGGTGATGTCGCACTTGGCGACATCGTGCGGTATCCCGAGTGTCTTGGTGTGACGCTGGGACTCACGCTCGGTAAACCCATCGGGATTTTCCTCGCGAGTTTCATCGCTGTGAAGCTTGGCTTGGGAGCGCTCCCGTCCGGAGTGAACTTCAAACACATCCACGGCGCAGCCTGGTTGGGCGGCATCGGTTTCACCATGTCACTTTTCATCGCGGGTTTGGCGTTCAAATCCAACGGTGAAGTCGGTGTGCTCCAGCTCAACGCCGCGAAACTCGGAATCCTCGGCGGTTCCTCTGTGGCGGCGATTTTGGGGTTGATCATCCTGACTTTGGCGACGCGTTCGAAGTCCCCGTCGTAAATCCGAAAATCACGGGAACCTCAGCGAATTCAAGCCGTATCTCGTCATGCACGCGGCATCCCGAGATCGGACCTCGATTGATCAACGATGGATGATCCGGAGTTCCGCCCCGCTCGATGGAGAGAGAATGCGGTGACATTCGATATCCGATTCGCGTTCGTCAGTCCGCCGCGTGCACAGACTCCGAACCGTCGAGTCATCCGACCTGTTGCAACTTCCGGTGTGTTCATGTCCCGGAATTCAGACGGATGATCGACGGATTTCCGCACTATCGTTGAGAAATGGCCACGATCTTTCTGAACGACGGCTTTGTCAACCGCGAGGACGCCCGCGTGTCAGCCTTTGACGCGGGATTTCAGCACGCCGTGGGTTTGTTCGAAACCATGACCGGTGTGCGCGATCCACAACCACGGATCCTCCATGTTTTCGAACACATTTCGCGCCTCGCGGAATCGGCGAGATCGTTGGGGTTGGCGGAATCCATTCGCGTCAATCCGCTGGTCGAAGCGTGTGAGCGCACATTGATGAAGGCTTGCGAAGTGCACGAATCCTCTCGCTTTCGCATTCGTTTGAGTATCACCGCGGGTGATCTCAATTTGCTTGATCGTGGAACGAATCAACGAGAACTCACGCCGACCTTGCTCATTGTGGCCCAACCAGCAACCGTGTACCCCGACCTCATGTTCGAAAAAGGTGTCGCGATCGGTGTTGCGGACTTCAAAGCCAACCCACTTGATCCCACACAGGGTCACAAGACTGTCAATTACTGGGCGCGACTGCGTGAACTTCAAATCGCCGCGGGTAAGGGCGCGGCCGAAGCGTTGGTGCTTCAGGTTTCAAACCATCTGTGCGGCGGTTGCGTAAGCAATGTCTTTGTCGCGAAAGACGGACGTGTGATGACACCGATCGCGCGCGGCGAGGAATCAGAGGTCGCCGGAATCAATCCCGATTCTCCATCATCCGGTCCGACACCGATTCCAAGCCCTGTGTTACCCGGAGTCAC
>JBKDPX010000198.1:0-3235 GCA_046342165.1 Phycisphaerales bacterium
TCCCTTTGCCGCCGTACTTGGGAAGCAGTGCGGGATGGATGTTCACGATGCGACCTTCGTATCCCTGCGGAACATGCACGAACTTGAGGTATCCCGCGAGCGCGACGACATCGATCTTGTGCGATTCGAGCGTTTGCTTGAGTTCTTTCGCTTCGATCACGCCGGGCATCACGATTGACGCGAGACCTTCGCGCCGGGCGAGTTCGACGCCTTTGCACATCGATGACGCGATCACGAGCGCGATGTTCGCGTCGAGCCGTCCTTCGCGGCACTCGCGCAGCAGATTCATCATCGTGCGCCCGCCGCCTGAGATCATGATGCAGAGGTTCATCATAAAGAGCAGTTCTTACACGGTCGCGGGACTGGCGAATGCGATGGGCTTGCCGGCGACATCGACGCTGACCATCGTCAGTGTGGCGCTGGTGACGTGCACGCAGTTGCCGGTGTGATAGCGTTCGGCCTGCACTTCGACTTGCACGGTGACGCTCTTGGTTCCGGTGCGCGTGGTGCGGGTGTAGAAGTTGACGACATCACCGAGTTCCACCGGCGCGCGAAAGTCGACGCGATCCATCGCCGCGGTGACCCATCGATGACTTCCATGTCGTCGAGCCTCGACGAACCCGGCCTGGTCGATGTAGGAGAGGATGGTGCCGCCGAAGATGGTGCCGTACTGATTGGTGTCCTTGGGCATCGTGACGACACGCAGTGACAATCGCGAATCCGCGGGCGGGGCGCAGGTGGGGGTTTCCATAGTTGAGTCACTTTAGGTAAACGAACGGGCGGCTGTTTCATCTGCGACTCTTTTGGGTCCCTCGCTCCTACGATCCCGCATGGGACACGATTGCTGCTCGAACGACCATGATCATCACGATGAAACCGGCTCCTGCTGCGGCGGTGAGTCCGAAGCCTCTTCAGGAGGATGCTGCGGCGGCGCCGCTAAGGCCGCCGGCGGGTGTTGCAAGACCCGCGAGCCGATGAAGGCGCTTTCCGTCGAGGAACTCCAAGCCCTGCCCAGCGCGCAACTCATCTCGCGCTTTCGTCGCGGGATCGAGGTCTTCGATCGTCGCGTCTTCGACCTCACCGAAGAGCAGATCGATCAAGCCTTCCTGCCCGACGCAGGCGTGGGGCGTTGGCCCGTGCGCGTTCTGCTCGGCCATATCGCCGACGCCGATCTCGCGTGGATTCATCGCATGCGCCGCGCCGTCGCCGAAGAACATCCCGTCTTCGCCGAATGGGACGAGAATGCGTTCGTCGATTCCAATATCTACGGCAATGTTCATGACGGTTACGCCGATGACGCCGAGGGCGATCACGCGCGTGTGATGCACGCGCTCGGCGGCCCGATGGCCGTCATCCACACCCTGCGTCAATGGGGCGGCGGTTGGCTGCTCACGCTCACCGAAGCGCAACTGGATCGCGCCGGGATGCACCCCACCCGAGGCCCCGTGCGCGTTCGTCAGATGATCGCCATGGCAACCTGGCACTTGGAGCACCACGCTTCGTTCCTCAAGAAGAAGCTCGACTTGCTCTCCCCCGAGCATGCCCACCACGGCGGTGGATGCTGCGGCGGCCACTGATCGGCATCGACCATGAAGGACGGCGTCTTCGACCAACGCAGATACCTGATCCCCTTCAGGTCCAATCTGCTCCCGCAGATCTTCACCGACACGCTCGTGATCGGCGGTGGTGTCGCGGGCATGCGCGCGGCGATCGCCGCGGCGAAGTACGGTGACGTCATCCTGCTCGCCAAGGGCGATCTGAAAAACACCAACACATCGTGGGCGCAAGGCGGAATCGCGGTCGTCACGGAACAGGGCGATACGTTCGAGTCGCACATCGCCGACACGCTCGAAGCGGGCGCGGGACTTTGCGAGTTCGATGTCGTCAAGCGGGTCGTCGAACAGGCGCCGCGACTGATGAACGAAGTCGTCGAGTGGGGCATGCAACTCGATCACGACGCATCGGGGAAACTGCTCGTCGGCCGCGAGGGTGGACATAATGCTTCTCGAATCTTGCATTCGGGCGGCGATGCCACGGGCCGCGAGTTGCAGCGATGTCTGACCGCCAAGCTCAAGGCGACAGCGGGGATCCGACTCTTCGAGAACTGCTTCTCGCTGGATTTGATCACGCCGAGCAATCAAGACGGCTCGCCCGTGATGGGCGCGATCACGCACCATCCGAAGTTCGGTTTGCAGATGATCTGGGCGAAGTCGACGATTCTCGCCACCGGCGGTTGCGGCATGCTGTTTCGCGAGACGACCAATCCGACGCAGGCCACCGCAGACGGACTGGCGATGGCTTATCGCGTCGGTGCAACGCTCGCGGACATGTCGTTCATCCAGTTTCATCCGACGACGCTGTATCTCGCGGGTGCGAGTCGCTCGCTGATCAGCGAAGCCGTACGCGGACAAGGTGCGCACCTGCTCGACTACGCCGGCAATCGATTCATGCTCGATGTCCATCCGCTCGCGGAGCTTGCGCCCCGCGACATCGTCAGCCGCGCGATCGTCAATCAGATCGCCAAGCAGGGCGGCCAACATGTGTGGCTTGATTGTCGCCCAATCGGCGGATTCAGCGCGAAGTTCCCTGAAATCGCCGCGCTGCTCAAGCGATTCGAACTTGATCCGTCGAAGGATCTGATTCCGGTTCATCCCGCGGCGCACTACTGCGTCGGCGGCGTGCGAACGGATCTCGACGGTCGCACGGATGTCCCCGGGCTCTTCGCGGCGGGCGAAGTGGCATGCACGGGACTGCACGGCGCGAATCGATTGGCGAGCAATTCATTGCTTGAGGGCTTGGTGTTTGGCGAAGCGGCGGGATGCGCCGCGGGCGAGGCGAACACGGCGCGTGCCGGCATGAACGGATCGCGTCCGACGCACGCCTCGATCATCAGCGACATCCGGCCGAGCGATCGCGGCGAGTTGGATCTCGCGGACGTGCGTCAGAGTCTGCGAAGCGCGATGTGGAAGAACGTGGGGATCGAACGATCGGGCGCGCGACTTGCGGGCGTGGTCGAGATGATCGACTTCTGGGCGCGCTACACGCTCGACAAGATATTCGATGATCCACAGGGTTGGGAAACCCAGAATCTGCTCTTCGCAGGCGCGGTCGTCGCGAGGAGCGCGATGTGGCGCTGCGAGACCCGCGGGTGTCATGATCGAAGCGATCATCCGAACCGCGAGTCGCGTTTTGAAGTACACGACTGCTGGCGGCGAGGCATGAGCACGCCGGAGAC
>JBKDPX010000199.1:0-1540 GCA_046342165.1 Phycisphaerales bacterium
ACCTTGAACCTCCGCGTTCACGCCGGTTTTGCCGCCGACACTCGCATCGACCATGGAGAGAAGGGTGGTGGGGCACTGAATGACGGCGATGCCGCGCCTGTAGATCGAGGCGGCGAATCCCGCGATGTCGCCGATGATGCCTCCTCCGAGTGCGATCGCGATGTCGCCGCGTTCGTATCGATTGGAGAGCAACTCGCCGATGACTGACTCGACCGCCCGCATGTTCTTTTCTGATTCGCGAGCGATCAATGCGTGAGTGCCGACGGAGAATCCCGCGGCGAGGAGAGAGTCCCGTAGTCCAATGTGGATGCCGTCGGACACATTCGGATCATGAACGATGAGTGCGCGTCGAGCGGATTGAGAAACCGCTCGAATACTCGCGCCGGCGAACTTCAGGATTCCGTGACCGATGTGGACGTCATAGGCCTTGTCAGCCAGAGGAACGCGCACCGTTGTTGCGAGGGCCTCCGACATTCAAAGACCTTTCAGGAGCGAAGTCCCGCACGATCGCGATTTTGTTGATCGGGGCGTTCCCACTCGATCCGTTCCGAATCCCCCCAGAGTGCCTCAAGGTCGTAATGAGCGCGGGTATTCGGTTCAAAGAGGTGCACGATCACATCCACGAAATCCGCGATGAGCCATGTGGAGCGCTCATCGGCCGTCGAGCGCACGGCGGTCATGTTGCGTTCTTTGGCGAGATCCTCGACATGCTTGATGACCGAGTGCATCTGTCGATCGGAGGTGCCTGTACCGATGAGGATGTAGTCGGTGATCTGCGAGACGCCACGAACATCGAGCAGCACGACATCATCACACTTGTCGTCGCGGACGAGGCGTGCGGCATCAATGGCGAACGCGCGTGCGTGCGCGGGGTCGGTTTTGACAGGGCCGCTCTTGGCGCCGGGTTGTGCAGTAGTCATCAGGAAGAGGGTAGGGAGGATGCCGAGGGTGTGTCGGGACGGGCGGCTGAATCAGGGATATGCGTACGGCTGAGGTTTACGAACAGATTTTCATGGAACCACGGACGCGAGATCTCCCCCGGGCCGATGGGAATGAAACCCGTCGGTTCCTTCCAGTGCGCGAGGGTGAGTCGGTATGGGCGATTGCGATGCCCTTCCATCGCAAGTTCGGGCCGATTGCACTGGCGCGAGAGATGGAGCAACACCACATGATCGACCGGGCCGACACTTTCGCAGAATCGAGCGCATTCGCCGTTGCTCAGGTGCCCGGAGCCGTTCATCACGCGATCCTTCAACGAGCGCGGACGCGGTGCGGACTCTTGCATCTGCGGGCAGTAGTTGCTCTCGATCGCGAGTGTTCCGACGCCCTTCATGAATCCGACGAGGTCGTTTGATGCGCGCCCCAGATCGGTGGCGTAGCCGAGTCGTTTGCCCGCCAACGTGAAACGAAACGCCGCGCTGCCGAGATCGTCATGCGGAACGAGCAGCGATTCAGCGGAAAGTCCTGCGAGCGGTTCGAACACATCTTCGAAGAGCAAAGTGCGATGGCGGAGAACGCCTGCGCGTGAAGCGCGAGCACG
>JBKDPX010000200.1:0-11747 GCA_046342165.1 Phycisphaerales bacterium
GTCTGCTTCAGGTTCAAGCTTCAAGCGAAGACGATCTCGCGCGACGATTTGTGATGGCGATGACGCTTCGGAAGATCTCGAAAGACCCGGAGTATGGAGGATTGTCCGCCACAAGGCGTTCGGAGATTCAAGAGGTGATTGATTTGATCGACGGTGCGTCCGTCGATCGCATCGCTGGGATTCTCGGTGCGGCGATGGTGCCGGAACTGTCGGATTCGACGCCGTGGTATGTGTCGCGAGTCGAAATGCCGAAGTTCGCCGATTTGATTGTGTTTCTCGAGTCCGTCTCGGTTGAAGCCGAAGAAGCGATGAGGGAATGCGATAACGCCGCGAAGAAGGGGTTGATTGATCAGGGCGAGATGCTTGCGGGCGTTGACGTCGACTCCATCGTCGCGCTCCTCAAATCACCGGAAGGAATCGTTCCTGCACGTACGCGCGAACGGTTGCTTGAGTGTCTCGCGGTCGCCGCGGTCGAGGCCCGTGCGGGCGATGCCGTTCGGCTGGCGATGCTCGGGGAAATCGCGGCGACGGGAGCGCGAATTCGCGGCGTCAAGGGACTCGTCGCGGTTCAAGTGAGCAACGCATATGACACATTGCTCAGGCAATCGCCCGATGCGCCGCCTCGAGCCACGCTCGAGCGACTGAGTCGGATCCGTCAACTATGCGAACACGCGAAGTTCGAGATCCCCTCGCCGGAATCCCTTCGACTTGCAAAGCCGCTCAAGCCCGCGCACGCTCAGTTGGCTCCGCTTTTCCGACAGACCCAAAAGACGATCGCTCCGGTCGCGAAGAGATTGCTCGACGCTGATGAGTCGATGAATGATCCGGCGATCATGAGTGCCGATGACGCATTCATCTCGGTACTTCGCGATTTTGAATCGCTCTCCGAAATCAGCGCTCTGATCGTGCGACGCGATGAGCGCGGAAGAGAGATCGTGCGAGATGAATGCAAGTTCGCGGCCGCACGTTTGCTCGATGCCGTCAAGCAAGTGGCGAGAGCGAAGGGTGATGACAAAGAGACACGACTGAACGAGTTTCGCACGCTGGTTTCGACATTAAAACTCGCTCTTTGGATTCCGGATGAGCAATCGTTGAGGAGCGATGCATCATCGGAAGCGGCGGACTCACTGACGCGCTTTGTCGCGGCTCAACGAGAGTACCTTCAGTCGCTGTCGAATCCGAGGCGACCTCGTGACCAACAGACGATCAGTGCGCTGGAATCCGGCTCCGCGGTGTTGCGACTACGCGCGCGTGCGCGGATTGAAGATCCGGGTCTGTTGTTGGCGTGGCCCGGAATCGAACTCTCCGAAGGCGGACTGAGGGTGCTTTTGGACGGATTGGAATCCCACGTTCGAGACATGCTCAGGATCTATGCGAGCGGACAACTCGATCGTTTGGCCGTTGAGATGCGCGATGGGGAGTCGCGGTATGCCGCGGCGTTCGCCGTGGCCGACCTTCATGCCGTTCTGTCGCGCTCGGGTGTCGCTCGCGGCTGCGCTCTGGATGAAGTATCCGCGGGTGCTCCCGATCCCGATCGCGTGCCGTCAGCTCGCCATGTGAGTGACTTTCAGTTCATCACACTTTGCGCGGAGGAAAGAGCGGCTTTGCGAGCCGCCGGGGCTGACGCCAAAGCCATCGAGGATTTGATGAACACGCGCGCTCGCGGCATCCGAATCGAGCGACCGCCGGAAGATCCTCGCATGAACGATGCGGAGTTGCTCATTCGACTTGAGGCTGCGCTGGCGATCACGCGCGAAGCGGGACGCGGCGTCGTTCGGCATTTCGTGAAGTTCGCCCAACGCCGAGCCGCGGATCCTGAGATCAAAAGCGATGGAACTCCGGTGACGGCGGCTGATCGCGAGGCCGAATCAGTGATTCGTGATCGTGTCGCAAACTTGTTCCCACGAGACGGAGTACTGGGTGAAGAGTACGGAGAGTCATCCGGTGAATCAGGGTATCGATGGGTGATCGATCCGATCGACGGCACGGCGTCATTCATATGCGGTGTGCCGCTTTTCGCGACCCTGATCGGAATCGAACGCAACGGTCAACCCGTGGCGGGAGTGATTCATCTTCCGGCACTTGGCGAATCGGTGAGCGGCGCCCACGGATTCGGCGCGATGCATCATGTCGATGGACATCAGCCGCGCATCGCGCGCGTGAGTTCGATCGCGAAATTGCACCGGGCATCGTTCGTCTCGACATCGGTCGACTACTTCATCCAAAGCGGTAAGGCTGCTCTCTACAACGAGCTGGTGTCCGCGGCGCGTATCAGCAGGGGATTCGGTGACGCGTATGCGTTCGCGCTCGTCGCCACCGGTCGTGCGGATTTTTGTGTTGAACCGGGGGTCAAGCCGTGGGACATCGCTGCAGTCGGACCGGTGATCGATGCGGCGGGAGGGCGCTGGTCCGACTTTCACGGAAACATAAGAACCGATAGAGGTAGTATCGTCGCCTCCAACGGTGTGCTGCACGAAGCCGTGTTGAGCATGATCGCGCGAAGCGGATGAGCATCAGTCCGCCGGCACGCATCGGCCCTCGGCCCATGTGCGGAGATTCCGCATCTTCTCCGCCATTGTGACGCTGAGTGGAGGACTGTTTCGAATCGTGTGAATCAGCACTTCGGTGGTCAGCGCTCGATTCACCGCGAAACTCTCCGTGATCGCCGACACGATGGCCTGTTCGATTTCGGCGCCGCTGAAGCCTTCCGACGCCGCGGCAAGGGCGGTCATGTCGAATGACGATGTGTCCTTGTTTCGCTTCGCAAGATGAATCCTGAAGATGTCCTTGCGCGCGTCAGTTCCGGGCAGATCCACAAAGAAGATCTCGTCGAAGCGGCCTTTTCTCAGAAGTTCAGGCGGGAGGGACTCGATGTCGTTGGCGGTCGCGGCGAGAAACACGGATGAGCGATGCTCCTGCATCCATGTCAGCAGTGAGCCGAACATTCGGCGTGACAAGCCGCCGTCGATGGAAGCGGAGCCTGCGGCGGCGAATGCTTTCTCGATTTCATCGATCCACAGCACGACGGGCGCCATCATTTCAGCCTGACGAAGTGCTGCGCGAAGCTTCGCTTCGCTTTCACCGACATATTTGTCGAACAGCGCGCCCGCATCCAGTCGAAGGATCGGTCGATTCCAAGCGGTTGCAATGGCTTTAGCGGCGAGGCTTTTGCCCGCGCCTTGTACGCCGAGCAGCAGAACGCCGCGCGGCGGGCGAAGGCCGTGGAGATGCGCATCGTCGCGAAGAGTGGGCTCTCTTGATGCGAGCCACGACTTCAAGCGGGTCAGTCCGCCGATCTCGTCGAGATTCACCGGAGCTTCGATCGCTTCGAGCACGCCGACGCCGCGAAGCATGTTGCGCTTGAGCGTCAGGATTCGATTGAGATCGGCGGCATCAATCTTGCGGTCATCCGCGACGACATCCTGAACGATGCGGGCGATTTGTCGGCGCGTCAATCCCTGCAGGTTGCGAACGATGGTGTTGAAATCGGAGCGAGCGATGTCCGCCGCGATCGCGAGGCCTTTTGTCTTGAGATCGCGATGAATCGTCCGCAGAGTGGACTTGATGACGGACTCTATCGCTTCGCGATCGGGCAGTGGAAGTTCGACGACAGCCGCGTGGGCCTTAAGGATCGGCGGCGGCTCGGTTTCATGATCAACGAGAACCACCAGACTGCGGAGTCGTTCGGCTTTGTGAATCAACTCACGAAGTGCGCGCATCACGCGCGGATCACTGCGTGCATGCGGAATCATGTCGTACAGCACGAAGACATGAGGTGTTTCATGTGTCGCCAGGTGGACCAGCGCCGCGCCTTCGTTCGTAGTGTCCGCGACGGATGGAGAGTCCGCAACGATGCCCGGTCGAACTCCTTGTGATGCGGTCCACGTGAACACGGGCAATTCGAGCGTCATCGCCGCGGCGATGGCGGCTTGCGATGCCTCATGTTCTTCCGTGGTCGCGATGCGCACGCACGGGTGTCCGGCGTTGAAAAATCGGACGATCTGATCAGCGGGATCCATGTCCACAGGATACATCCTGCGCCTGTTCGGCGATTCCCGGTCAGGCGATAGGAATCGGTTCGGAAAACGAATGAACCTCCGCACTCGGGCGGAGGTTCTTTCGTTCTAGTGGAGGCAAGGGGACTCGAACCCCTGACCTCTTCCATGCCATGGATGCGCTCTACCAAAACTGAGCTATGCCCCCGAAATCACTGCATTCCCCGCCCTTGGCATTCGAACGGGTCGAAAGTATAGGCCCCGGGCCGCACGCGCGGCAAACGCAAAGACGACCGGGCCCTCATTCATCGAACCGATGACTTCAAGACTTCATCGACAGCCGCGGCGACGCGTTCGAAATCGATTCTCTCGATCGCGCATCGCTCCGGATGATCGTTGGCAAGTTCGGATTCCGGAAGGGTCGGGTCGGCGGTGATGATCCGTTCGCCCGCCGCGGCGCTTGTCGGCACGATGGTCCAGCGGTGATCCGTCGGGCCAAAGAGCGAAACAGTCGGGACATTGAATGCGACGGCGAGATGACGCGGGCCCGTGTCGTTGGTCACCATCACGCTCGCGCCGGCGATGATCGCCTTCAGGCTCGCGATGTCGATGCCGAGATCCGGAAGACTCGCCACGGGTGTCAGCGCATTGCAAGAACGAACGATATCACGAGCAAGTTCCGCTTCGTTCGGTGAACCGTTCACGAGTGTCACGAGATTGTGATGGCGATGGAGGTGGTCGGCGATCCGTGCGAAACGCGATGCGGGCCATCTCTTCGCTGGGTTGTTGCCGCCCGGATTCAGAATCGCGTATTGATTCCCGGGTGTGATATTCGCTTGAGAAAGAATCGCTTTCGCCGCTTCGCGTTCCTTGGAGGTGATCGCAAGTCGCATCGGCTCACAAGGCAGTGACGCAGTCGCGGGAAGCGCCCGCGGGTACGACTCATCAAGCAGACAGCGCGCGGCGTGCATGTAGTACGTGACCGCCGGAATCGGAGCCCATCCGCCTCTCGCCCGCTTGGGAGCTTGAAGTCGATCCGTCAACAGCAACGCGCGTGCGTCGCGGTCATAGCCGATGCGGCGCGGAATGCCCGCGATGCGAACGATCAGTGCCGTAGAGAATGAGTTCGTGAGCAGCAACGCCTCGTCATAGCAACGCGGCCGGATCTTCGCGGCGACGAACTTGGGACCGAAGACGCCGCTGGAGCGTTCGACGTGAAGTTCATCGAAGTATTCCGTTCCGGCGAGCAGTTCGTTCATGCCCGGGCGCACGAGGCCGCCGATGAACCAGCCGGGAAGTGTCTTTCGGATCAGTTCGAGAGCCGGCGTCGCCATGACACAATCGCCAAGCCATGAAGGCATGACGATCAAAAGCCTGGAAGACTTGCGGGGCTGGTCCGCCACGCATGAAGCGTAGCGCGGAGGGTCATGCCGCGAGTTTGGGCGAAGTGCGCAGATCGATCGAAGGGCTGAGCTTCAGGCGGGTGCGCTCGAACTCATGTCGCACGCGGATGAAGGCGTCGACGACTTCGGGATCAAAGTGCGTGCCGCGTCCTTTGGTGATGATTTCGGCGGCTTCCTCGTGACTCATCGCGGCCTTGTAGACACGATGTGAGGTCAGTGCGTCATAGACATCGGCGAGGGCGACGATGCGGGCTTCGAGGCTGATCTCGGTTCCCTTGAGTCCGTTGGGATATCCGCTGCCGTCGAACTTCTCGTGGTGTTCAAGCGCGACGCGAATGCTCATGTCGAGCAGGGGATCATCACCGACACGACGCTGAATCGCGCTGAGCGTGTCGGCGCCGATGATGGTGTGCATCTGCATGTGGCGTCTTTCGGTTTCCGAAAGCGGGCCGGGCTTCAGCAGAATCGAATCCGCGACACCGACTTTGCCGATGTCGTGCATCGACGAGGCCAGGCGCAGAAGCTCGATCCACTCCGGCGTGATGTCCGCGAAGCGACTCTTGAGTTCCTCGGCGAGCAACTCGCTATAGCGACAGATGCGCTCAAGGTGGCGACCCGTGTCAGTGTCGCGGAAGTCAGCGAGTTTCGCCAAGCCGAAAATCAGACCGTCACGGATGTTGAGGGCGCTCTTGGTACGACGCGCGACCTCCGCTTCGAGCGCTCGGTTCGCGCGACTCAGCACCGAGTCGTAGCGACGCACCAGCGTGAAGGAACCGGCAGCGCCGATGGCAAGCACCAATACGCCGCCGATCAACACCACGGTCCAAAGGCCGTCGGTGATGCGCGCACCGACGGCGGCAAGCGCGGCCTGCGGTTGAATCAAGACGATCTTGATATCGCGTTGCGCGTCATAACGGAATGAAACGATCGCGGGGCCGGCCGGAGTGATCGTCTCGGCGGTCAGTGTCGCGCCCGGATTGATGTTGCCAAGCTGCCAGAGTTCGCCCCCGGGAATGAGGTTGATTTCCTGCTCGGCGTAATCGGAGCGCGTGATGTTCGGATTGCGTGAAAACTCGGTGTGGCAAAGCACCTTGCCGTCGCGATCAAGAATCATGAGTTGGCCGCCGCGGGGTAACTGTGTTGATTCGATGAGTTCCTGCGCGATGCTCCAATCGGACGATCCGCGAGCGATGGGCTTTGGATCGACATGATGAAGTTCATGGGCGTAATGATCGACGACCATGGAATGATCGGATGTCAGAGACTCCTGCAAACGACCGCGCACCCCGGAGCTGGTGAGCTGATGTGTAAAGAAGACTCCGAGCCCCATGACAATGGCTTGAAGCGCGACCGTGGACGCGATCAGCACCGCGCGGCTGCGGATGGTCAATGTGGCGAGTTTGAAGTTGGAGAACGACTGCACATCCCATTCATCGGCGCTTACAAATCACTTTCGAATCCGCAATCAAATCATCGGGGTGATGCCGCGTGCGTCGGTGCTTGCGCGCAGTTTCTGCGGCCTGTGAGGGATGGTTATGGGGATGTTGAAGGTCCTGAAACTCAGCGAGGAGGCAGGACTTCGGCGATCAGCCTGTCTGCGGCTTCCATCGCTTCGGCGATTTGCATCGGAGTGACGGGCGCCACGCGCGAGAACGCAAGTTCGGGAAACTCTTTGGCGACCGAAGTTCGCACCGGCGTGTTTCCGGAGTCACTCTTGGCAAGCAGTCTTTCAACATCCGCACTCAACAGGAATGATGCGAGGCGTTCCGCACTTTGGCGATTCGGAGCGCCTTGGAGGATCGCGACGGTGTTGGGGATCACGATTGCGCCTGCGCTGAGGCCGTCGGACGGAGACTCGGTGATGCATGCAACGGGCCAGCCGTTGCGCTGTGCAGCTCGAACATCGTCGGAATCCGTGAGTCCGAAGCGAATCTCGCCTTGAGCGATCGCGGTCACGACGGCGGAGTTGCCGTCGTAGAGCTTGATGTCGTTGGCTTTGAGCGCGCGCAACCACTCGCGTGCGGCGTCCTCGCCTTTGAGCGCGATCACTGCGGCGATGTGCGAGCGCGTGGTGCCGAATTGCGGACGCGCGATGCCGACGAGTCCTCGAAATCGATCAGAAGTAAGATCTTGTAATGTCGTCGGTACTTCATCAAGCTTCGCGGCGCGAGTGTCGTACGCGATGACACGCGCGCGCTGGGCGAAGCCGTACCAGAGGGCTCCCGGATCCTTCAGTTCCTCCGGCCAATCGTCTGGCAGATCGGTCGGCGTGAAAGGCGAAAGCAGGCCGCGCTCGACGAGGGTCACGGTTCCGAGCGCTTCGCTCGACCACCACACATCCGCGCGAGTTCGGCCGCGCTCGTTGATCAGACGTTGAACCAGCCCGGTGGTTTTGGTGGCTTCGGTGTCGCCGACGGTGTCGACTTTGATTCCGGTCCGCGATTCGAACTCGCGCACCACGGCGTCAACAACGTAGGTGTCCGCACTGGTGTAAAGCACCACGCGCGGGCGGTCGTTGCGTTCACAGGAAAGAAGGCCCAGCGCACAAAGCGCAAACGCCAGCGGACGAATCATCACTTGCCGGATTCTTTCTTATCAGGAGTCGACTCTGTCGGCTTGTCTTTTTTCACGCGCTCCTGCAAGCGGCCGAAATAGGTCTTCACCGCGTCTTGATATTCGCGGGGGATCTGATGGTTGTTGATGTCTTCCGCCGCTTGTTCTTCCGCGGCGCGCACGGCTTCGGCGAACGAAGCCGTCGATGTGCCTTTGATCTGTTCTCCGTAGACCAGGCGTGAACCGATCACGGGGCCGCCGACGTTCTTGACTTCGGCCTTCTTCTTGTCGACCTGATAATCAGCGGCTTCAGCGTCGGGGCTCGGGCCGTTCCCGCGGCCCGGGCCGCCGGAACCCTGGCCCACCTTGCGTCCTTCGCCCGGCTTCCAGGAACCGATCTTCGGGCCGCCTTCGCATTCGCCTTCTTTGCCGGGCTGACCGCCGAGACACTCGCCGAGTTTCGCGAGTTGATCCTTTGTTTCATCAAGCGCGGCTTGCAGGTTCTCCATGTCAGACTGCATCATTTCCATGTCGCTGAGTTCCTTGCTCAGCTCATCCATGGCCTGCATGCTTTCATCGCTCTGCATCCCCTCTTGGGTCATGCCTTTGGCCATCTCGGACATGCTCTCGCTCATGTTTTCACATTGCGAGGCGGCCTTCATTTGGCTCATCGCCATCTTCATCATGTCGAGTTTCTGCTGATCGGTCAGCCCCTGCATCTGCTCAAGAGCCTTCTTGAGTTCGTCAGGACTCTGCGCCGCTTTCTTGGCGAGTTCTTCCGCGGACTTTTTGTCGAGACCTTCCTTTTGCAGTTCCTTTTCGACCTGCTTTTGCGCATCGCCCGCTTTTTCGAGTTGCTTTGCAAGGTTCTCGAGTTGCTTCTTGAGTTGTTCCTTTTGCTCGGCGCTCATCGAAGCGTCGCCGAGCTCCTTTTGAATCTGTTCGAGCGCCTGCTGCGCCTTGTTGAAATCGCCGCGCGCGAGTTGACGGGAGAAATCGTCGAGCGGGCCGGGCCCGGGCTGGCGAAGCTGCTGCATTTTCTCGCGAAGCGCCTCGAGTTGCGGCGCTTTCTCATCTTCCTTGAGCTTTTGCAATTGTTCGGCGACGCTCGTCAGTTGTTTCACTGCGCCGCGACGGAAGGCGTCGGGATCCCGCTCTTCAGGCTTCTTCCCATCGGACGCATCCTTCGATGCATCATCGAGTTTCACATCGACATTGGCCTTGCGAACCAACTCTTCGAGTTTCTTCTGCTGAAGATCGTTCTCAGCCTTCACCTTGACGAGCTCTTCCTGCTTCTTTCGCTCCTGAACGATTTGCTCGCGTTCTCCGGAAAGATCTGCGTGCGGGATCGCGAGGAACATGACAAGAAACGCGAGAAAAGTCCCGAGCGGAATCGGCCAGGCGCGAGGCGCATCGATCGGAACGGCGGAGCGAACATCCACCTGCGTTGCCGCTTGCGAAGCCGTTTCGATCACCGCACGAGACCACGGGTCATCCGATCGCTCGATGTACAGCGAGGTGGAGAGACTCTCTTTCAGTCCCGCGGCTTCATCGACATGCCGCGCTACCGCCACGGTCGATGGACGGGTGAACCAAGCCCACAGTGCCGCGGCGATGAATGTCGCCATGAGCAGCGGAACACCGACGAAGAGGATCGTCGAGAACCGAAGCGAATCGTCGGTGATGTCGGTGCGCGCGAACTGATCGACGGAACCTCCGAAGGGACCGAGGATCGGTTGCCAGAGTTTCAATGCGCCGGATTCGATGCGGGCCAGAATCGCGGTACCGCCGATGCGATCGATGAGGAGACACACGATGAAGATCGCGGCGGGAATCGTCAGTGTGACAGCCCAACGCTTGAAAGCGTCGGTCATCCAGAGACGTTTGGAAGCCCGGGCGATGACGTGTCGAATGTCGTTCATGGCGTACCTCGGAGGGGCGTTCTGCCGGCCCATCACCTATAGAGTAGTAGATCGGAACGATTCGTCGTGTTTCAGCGAAATGCGGGAACCTTCGTTTGTAAGGAAGCCGTACGGTATCGAGCGCATGGGATGTGGACTTGACAGTGAGCCGAGGGGATCGAACCCTATGAAATGGGAACCACACCGCTCACACCGGCCGAGTTTGCCGCGCGAAAGATCGCGGCCGAGGGGATCACCTTTGACGACGTGCTGTTGTTGCCGCGCCGCAGTGCGGTGATGCCCGCGGATGCGGACACCTCAACGAGGCTGACGCGCGGGATTCGATTGAACATTCCGCTGTTGTCCGCGCCGATGGACACCGTGACGGAGAGTGCGCTTGCGATCGGACTGGCGCAAGAGGGCGGACTCGGAGTCATTCATAAGAATCTGAGCATCGAACTTCAGGCGCGGGAAGTCGCGAAGGTGAAGCGTTCGGCAAACGGCGTGATCACCGATCCGTTGACGCTCGGTCCGACGGACACGGTGGCGAAGGCCAAGGAGTTGATGAGGGCGCATCACGTCTCCGGATTTCCGGTGACCGAAGACGGATCGTTCCCGCACCGCGGGAAGGGTCGCGTTCTCGGGATCATCACGCGTCGCGATTTGAAGTTCGTCGAGAACATGGAGACGCCGGTGAAGGAGGTCATGACCTCCAAGGGTTTGGTGACCGCACCCGCGGACACGACTCTCGCACAGGCTGAAGGAATCCTGAATCAGAACAAAGTCGAGAAGTTGCTCATCGTCGATGCGGAGATGCGTTTGCGCGGCGTGATCACGATGAAAGACATCGATCGGCTCAGCCAGTTTCCGAAGGCCTGCCGCGATGATCGAGGTCGACTGCGTTGCGGAGCGGCGGTGGGGGTGTCGCAGTTTGATCGTGTCGAGGCGTTGGTCGCAAGCGAGGCGGACCTGCTCGTGATCGATACCGCGCACGGACACAGTGAGAACGTGCTTCGCACGGTGCGCGAAGTGAAGAAGATGGCGTGCGTGGTCAAGAGCGGCGTGCAGATCATCGCGGGCAACATCGCGACGGCCGAGGCCGCGCGAGATCTTGCTGCAGCGGGAGCCGATGCGGTGAAAGTCGGCATCGGTCCGGGAAGCATCTGCACGACGCGCGTGGTGACCGGAGTCGGTGTGCCGCAGGTGACCGCGATCATGAACGCCGTGAGCGGACTGTTGGCCGGCGGATTTGATATTCCGGTGATCGCCGACGGCGGCATCCGACACAGCGGCGATATTCCCAAGGCGATCGCGTCAGGCGCGAGCGTCGTCATGATGGGTTCGCTGTTCGCGGGTCTTGAGGAGTCGCCCGGCGAGTTGGTCATTAGTTCCGGAAGACGTTACAAGAGCTATCGCGGAATGGGAAGCGAAGGCGCGATGAATGCGGGAAGCGCGGATCGGTATCGACAGGCGGAGAAGATCGGCGCGGACGGCAAGGCGACGCAGAAATTCGTGCCCGAAGGCGTCGAGGGACTCGTGCCGTATCGCGGCAGTCTTGCCGACTTTGTGTATCAGTTGGTCGGTGGACGCAGGAGCAGCATGGGCTATCTCGGTTGCCGCACCATCGAGGAGTTGCGCGAGCATGCGCGATTCTGCCGCGTGACCAGTGCGACGGTGATCGAGAATCACCCGCATGACATTGTGATCACGAAGGAAAGCCCGAACTACATGGCGAGCAAAGGCGGCTGAACTCCACCGTCAATCATGACCAACAAAAAACCCCGCCTTTCAGCGGGGCTTTTCTCTCTCTCTCTATGTTCGATATTCTCAGCAGCCCGTACCGCCGGCTCCGCCCGCATCCCACGATCCGAAGAACAAGATGACGTCATCGCCAT
>JBKDPX010000201.1:0-1903 GCA_046342165.1 Phycisphaerales bacterium
CGCCATCGGTCGTTCCGACATGATTCCGCGCATCGACGCGATCGCTCGGCGATTACTGGAAATCGGAGCCGGGGTGGGACGAGTTGAAGCGTGCGAAAGACTTCGCTCCAGATTGGTGAGGACTTATCCGGAGCTCCGCGCACTTCCGGTGAACGATGCGCGCTCCGAACTCGGTGCGAGACGGCGCGCTCCACGGGTCGGAGATCAAGTCGGCGCGGGCATTCAGGTGATCACGGGTTGGTCGCCGGTGGAGACGGTGCTCACGGATGTCGCGGGACGTTCGGGTGACTGTGTGGCGATGATCAACGACTCGGCAAGGAGGATCGCGCTGTTCGGATCCGATCTCGCGACTGACGCCTTGGAGCCCTTGTGGCAGCGTGAGATCACCAAAGTCGATCCGACGGTTCTCTGTGTGCTTCACGATGCCGCGTATCTCTTCTGGCCCGCTTCCGGCGGAGGCGAGATCGAATGCGTTTCTTCGTTGACGGGCGAGACGCTGTGGCGCACGAAGGATTTCGGAACCCTGTTCGAGGACACCACCGGCATCGCTGGACAGCGCATTCGTTCACCCATGGATCAAGATGTGGGCGCGGAAGACTTCCAAGTGATTGCGCGTCTGGATGCGTTGATCTTCGTCCAGGTCGGCAGCGGTCGCATCGCTTCCTTTTCAATGAAGACGGGTGAGATCAACTTCAAGCGCGCGTCTCCGGTTTCCCGCGTGTTTGAAATGACCGTCGTCGGTTCGCAACTTCTGATCGGCGGACTTGCGTCAGACGGCGAGTCCAAGTCCCGCGCCGCGCTCGTGTCGCTCGATCTGGCCACCGGAGCGGATCGCGGGTCTGTCTCGTCGGACACACTGGGCGATCATGTTCGATGGATTCGCGCCGTGAACGGGGATGAGGCGATCGTCGCCACTTCGGACTCGATCATGCGGATCAACGCCGCGACCGGAGAGATCAAGTGGTCGCATTCCGGTCCGCTGTACGCCATGACCGGATCAGGATGGATCGTTGGTGAACGCGCGTACGTGACGGATGAGTCGACGCAATTGCGAACGTTCCTCGTGAACGACGGCGTGATCGTTGAAGAGCCCCTCGAAACCCGCGCGCGCCTTGGGTATCCGCTTCGCGGCCGCGCGTTGGACGGCAATTTTCTGCTTTCATCCACTTCCGGAGTTCTGATCTTCGGGCCCGGCGCCTCGCTCATCGGCGCGGACATGATCGCCGGCCCCAACGGAAAGATTCACACGCCAGTACTCGCCGACGGTCGAATCGTCATGCTTGAAGTGGTGGACGGACGCGACAATGCTTTCGGCGCCGCGACTCCCGGAACCGTCAAACTCCATTTGCTCGATATGAACAGCGCGAAGCTGATTCGCACGCGCACGCTTGGAATCCCGGATACATCGGTGTATTCCGTGCAGGCGGTTGACGGCAAAGTGATCGTCTCTCTCGGTGCGGCGACCGTCGTTTACTCACTTCCCTGACCCTTGATCACTCGTCGCGCAACGAAGCCGCGATCGAGATTTCCTGCAAGCGGACGCTCGCGGCGTCAAGCGACTGCTTGGCTTCGTAGAACGCGTTCGCGTCGATGCATGCATAATCCTTCGAAGCGCGCTCGACGAACTCCGTCAGCGTGGAAATTTTGCGCGTTAACTCGGCTCGATATTCGGCGTCCAATCGATCGCTGAACTTTGCGAAGCGTTCACCGATCCACTTGAGATCGAGCTTCGCGTTGACGATCAGATCCGCGACACGGTGGCGAAGCATGTCCTCTCGCGCGTTCGCGAGCGAATCGCGTTCGATGCGAGAGACCTCATCGCCCGTCAGCCCGTGGTTGGGGACGACCTGCATCGACGCTCGCCGACCGGAGCGGCGTTCATGCGCGCTGACTTCCAATACGC
>JBKDPX010000202.1:0-3425 GCA_046342165.1 Phycisphaerales bacterium
TCTTCAGACCTGTCCGCACTCGCGATGGTTGGGCCGGCCGCTGGCACGATCGCATGAGCGAAGCGATCACCCCCGAACCGAATCAGATTCGCGGCATCACGGTGAGCATCCAACCCGGCGAGATCCGAACACCCGAATCACTGGGTTTACCTGGTTCCACGCGCGAACTTGCACAAGGCGGCGGCTCCTCCGCCGCGTTCTCACTCCTCGAATCGTTCCTGTACGCGCGTGGCGAACACTATCAACGCGAAATGTCCGGGCCCGTCGAAAGTTGGGAAAGCTGCAGTCGCATCAGCCCGCATTTGGCGTACGGATCCATCTCTCTGAAAACATGTGTGCACGCGGCGCGTGCGAGACTCTCGGAACTCAGCCCATCCGATCAAGACTGGCGGCGCAGTATCGGCAGTTTTGAAAAGCGATTGGCGTGGCACTGCCACTTCATTCAGAAGCTTGAAGACGAGCCGCGGATCGAACTGCACAACGTGAATCGCGCCTTCGACGGACTTCGCACGGAAGATACATCACACTGGACTGATGAAGAACACGATCGCTTCGAGAAGTACTGCAACGGACGGACGGGCTACCCGATCATCGATGCGGGAATCCGCTCATTACACGCCACAGGCTGGATCACGTTCCGCATGCGTGCGATGCTGATGAGCTTCGCGGCGTACCACCTGTGGCTTCACTGGAAACCCGTCGCAACATTCCTCGCGCGACACTTCCTGGACTTCGAACCCGGCATCCACTTCCCGCAGTGCCAAATGCAAAGCGGCGTGACGGGCATCAACACGATTCGAATCTACTCGCCGATCAAGCAAACGAACGACCACGATGCGGACGGAACCTTCATCCGTCGCTGGGTTCCGGAGATCGCTTCACTGCCGAACGAGCATCTCGCGGAACCGTGGCACACGCCGCCGCTGACACAGCACATGGCCGACTGCATCATCGGCGAGGCCTATCCGCATCCGATCGTCGATCACTCAACCGCGTACAGAGAGGCCCAGCGAAGAATCTTCGCGGCACGAGATACCGCCATCGCCAAACGCACAAGCGCGGAGGTTTTTCAAAAGCACGGGTCGAGGAAGCGGTCTTCTTGATGCATGAGCCATGAGCCAATCCGTTTTCTCGAATTGATGTTGGGTCGAACACGAGTCGAGATGAAACCGCGAGCCGCAAATAGAAAGCGGCCGCGACATTCAACTGATGCCGCGACCGCTTGAATCTGCACATGTCTCGGCGGAAGGACTTACTTGCCCTGATTCACGGGTTCAAAGAAACCGGAGATCAGATCTGCGCTGTATGCTCTGGTGATCGGGTCCATTCGAGCGACGAACGAAGGCGTGCGTTTGTTGAAATCATTTTCCGATTGCACGATGTTGTTCACGCGATCGAGTTCTTCCCGAAGCCAAAGGCTGATCGCCTTCGAGTTCGGATTTTCATTTTCAGCGAATGTCAGCATCGTTTCTTGAATTCTTTGCTGCGCGCCCTTCCAACCGACGGGTCGCATAGTGACGAAGTCCTTGCTCAAGAAGCGGTAGTTCTTCGATGGAAGCACTTCCAGTTCGGCACCACCGATCATGATTTTGTTCATGATCGTGGTTGCTCCATCCACATAATTCCCCGCCGCGTCAAGCACACTGTCCCGGTTGATCTTGGCAGCCGTCATCGTCCACACCAGCATTCTGGTTTCGTCAAGGTTTTTCTTCGATCGATTCGCGTTGTTGACCAGATACTCCGGCACGGGAATTGAATTGCGCTTTGCCTTGTCGATCTCCGACTCCGCCTTCGACATTTCACGACGGGTCTGCTCACGTCTCGACAGTCGCTGCTTCAGGAACTCCGCGAGTTGGATGTGTTCGTTCAATCGAATCGCCAATTTGATGTCATCAACTGAGATATCAGATTGCTTCCCAAGTTCTTCAAGCTTCTTGCGGCTGTAGTCGCCGCGGGCCTGAATCGCTTGAATGTTGCATGCGTCCAAATCGATGAGCGTCGCCAACCCGGATCGATGATCGACAATCGGTGAGCGGAAGTGTTCCGGAGAATTGCGGGATTCTGCGCCATCATCATTCGATTGCGCTGCGGGTTTCGCCTCCGCCTTCGCCTCGGGCGGTTGGACGAACAAATCGCCGAGCAACTGTTGTGCGTAACGCTCACGAAGATCATTGAGCTGATCAGCTCGCCCTGCTTGCGCGGCCCGGGCGATGACGATCAATTGTTGCTTCGCGTTGCCGAAATACTCACGCTGCGCATCATTCGATTTACTCTCGTACCGCGAATAGTCAGTGGAAAGCTTTTCAGCAGTCTGCTTGACGATCCGCATTCGATCGCCGTCTTTCCATTGCTGAATCGGTGTAGGCCAGAGCGCGAATTCCGCATAATCAAAGGTCGAGTCGTAGCGGACAGTCGTTGCGTCCGAGTACGGTGCCGCACCCATCGGCCCGTCAAACAAGCGACCCGCGAAAATCACCTTGGTCTTCTGATCCAACTGATTTTTCAGGGTTCGTACCTGCTTCTCAAGTCCCGCCAAACCGCGGGTGTCCACGCCGTCACGCTTTTGGCGCACAAGCTGTTCCTCCGCCGCGGCGAGTGACTGTCGAAGCCGATCCTGTGACTCGTACATCGACTGCATGGTCTTCAACGCCTTCCACTGAATATCCAACCGCTCACACTCCGCCAGCGCTTCAGATGAAAGACACGCTTGCGAATCACTCAGGCACTGGAAACCTTCACGCGCCACATTCGAAGGGAAGTCGAATTCTCGAAGCAGTTGATCGAGGAGATCACGGTTTGCATCCAACCGGATGTTCACTTCATGCGCGGGCCATCGATCCAGAGGAAATTCAACCCCTAAAATTGTTTCCTGGCCGCAGACCGTTTGCGCACAAGACAAACCTATCCCAAGAATCCATCCCAATCTTGATTGCAGTTTCATAACGACTCCTTCCTTGTCGGGCATTCAACGGCGTCACGCGACACCCTTCGGTCGTCAAGAAACGGGCGGTCGCCAGACAACCCCGCCACGACTTTTTGAATAGAGGATTCCAAAAAGCACAAAGTCCGCCCCAGGCGGACTTTGCGTCTTCTGCTTAATGCCGAGGGGCGGACTCGAACCGCCGACCTCCGGGTTATGAATCCAGCGCTCTAAACCAGCTGAGCTACCTCGGCGTTAGGGCGACATGTTAGCCCCGGACAGGCTCCATCTCAACTGAATCGCTTCAGCCCTGGGTCTGCTGGCTCGGCGCGGCGTTTTCCGCTCGCCCCACGCGACGATCATCCACCGCCGGCGGCGGAAGTTCGCGCGAAACCTGCGTGTTGGCGCGCGAGGCGTTGTCCACGTCATCCTCAACGCCCTTCAAACCCTTCTTGAACTCGACAATGCCCTTGCCAAGGCTCTTTCCCACCTCCGGCAGTCGCTT
>JBKDPX010000203.1:0-3383 GCA_046342165.1 Phycisphaerales bacterium
TATTGGGACGCGAAGACTGACATGAACTGCCTGAAGACCTGCGTCTCGCAGGTGCTTCGTTCCGGGTACGCACATCACATTCAGCGACTGATGGTGATGGGCAACTTTGCGTTGATCTCGGGCGTTCATCCCAAAGCCATCAGTGATTGGTACCTCGGAATGTTCATCGATGGTGTCGATTGGGTGACGTTGCCGAACACGCTCGGCATGGTGATGCACGCGGATGCCCGGACGGGATCGACATCTTCGGGTACCGTGGGCACCAAGCCTTACGCCGCGAGCGGTGCGTACATCGACAAAATGAGCGATTACTGCAGAGGGTGCCGCTACGAACCGGGAGTCAAGGAAGGCGATCGCGCCTGCCCGATGACTGTGTTCTATTGGGATTTCCTGATTCGAAATCGAGAGAGATTCGCGAAGAATCAGCGGATGGCGATGATCCTGAAGAACGTCGATCGCATGGGGGAATCGACCCGAACCGCGATCACCGTGAGCGCGACAACCCTTCGCGCAAAGTTCGGCATCGGGGATATCAGCCGAAAAGGGTGACCCTGTGCGGGGGATTGATTTTACGGCCGTGAATGAAGACACTTATTGTACTTGCAGATGTGAACCTTTGAAAAAGGAGTTGGCATCATGGCTGTGTGCAACTGCAGGAACGTCGGGGCGGTCGACCGAATCGCTCGAGTGGTGATCGGAATCATCGCGATCACATTGGCGTTCACGGTGTTCAACGTCACGGAAGCCGCGGTCGCCGGGATCGTCGCCGGTGCGGTGGGAGTCGTGATGCTCATCACGGGAGCGTTGGGCTTTTGTCCGATCTACGTGCCTCTGAAGTGTTCGACTGAAAAGTCCGCGGCCTGATCGATCGTGCCCGGGCCCTTCATGCGGCCTTCGTATGCGCGACGCTGAGTGCGCTCGTCATGCGTTGAATCAGCTGTGGAATCAGCGTCCGCGCAATTCGTTGCGTCGATGTTTCATCTTTCCCGGACATGGTGATTGAGCGCTCCATTACGTTGACTTCATCGCAGGTTGATTGATGAAGACAATCGGAATGCCGCACGATCGCGGTCGCGATTCCGCACGATTCGAGGATAAACATCACGGCATGGGCGGTCGATTCATCGTCGATGCTCACCGTCGCCCTTGGTGCATCATCATCGGCGGTGTGTTCCGAATCGCGGCATGCGGATTCGCGCACGACTTTGCAATGCGTGAGCGCCGCGAGCACGGCATCGAACATGGCGGATTGCTCGAGCGGTCGATTGATGATCGCCGCGATACCCGCGCGTCTCGCCGCGGCGAGCGACTCGGAATCATCATCATCGGAAATACCAACCATTGAAGGCGGATTGTCATCAATGACGGCGTGCACGCCTTCATTGATTTCAATGAGTTCGAGATTATCGTGCGCGCCGACGATCAGTAGATCCGCATGATCACTGGACAGCCTCAGCGTGATGCCGAGCTCCTCGATATCGGCGCACGGCGTGTGTCGGATATCCCAGCAGTCGAAGTACTCTCCCAGCAGCCGGGTTTCCTCCGCATCGCGACCGACAACGAGCGCGTGGGTCTCATGGACGGACTTCGCCTCCTGAGCCGTACACAGAGACATTTTGAATCTCATGGTGAACCAACTGGTCGATCCTCTGCCCGGTTCATGCTCGATTCCGAATGTCCCTCCGATCGATTCGATCTCTTCGCGGCAGCGCTCGATTGCGAAACTCGATGGACCTGACGGGCGAACTCGTTCGAAATCCTCAACAGTCCCTGCGCCCGTATCGCTCACCGTTGCACGAAGTTCGATCGTGCCCGCGTGCTCGCGATCCACGACGACGCGCACGCAGATGCCTCCGCCGGCGATTCGATGGAGCGCATGCGCGCACAGCGCCTGCAGCGAGCGAGAAAACAGAATCGCTTCGCCGCTGAGGTGATCAGGAATTCGCGGATTCGCGGCAAAGTCGCAATGAAGTCCACGTCGCGACGCGAGATGTTCACAGCCTTCTCGGACCGAACCGAGTACATCACGCACGGAAAAGTCCGTCTGGCCACGACCGGACACGGATGACCCGAGTTCCAAATACTCCGAACCACAGCGACGAAATGTCTCGCGAGCGATTTCGAGCGCATGGCGCACCATGACGCGCGAACTGTCTTCGTTGCATGCGTCGAGAACACTCTCCAGACGATTCACCACGCGTGCGGCACGCAGCAGCGGACGCATGATCGCACGATCACGGGGCGCGGAGGTTGTGGAGGGATCCGTCGGCATGTCTCGTCCTGCAGGTAGAACGTTGAAATGTCCCTCTATCAGATTCGGATCTGCGGTCTCTCCCAAAGCTGAAGAAGCGCTCGAATGCCACAGGAATGTCGTCGCAGGTTCGTCTGTAACGGCTGCGGGTCCGAGAAGCCGATGACACAGATTCATGTCCCCCGTCGTCGCGGAGGGAGCAATAAGCAGAGAACAGCATCGTTGGACAGTTGGAACCGAGGGTTTTCACAGCGAGTTCGCACAAGGAATTGACATGAACCACTCCATCGCCTTTGCCGTGATTTGTTCTTTGATCGCAGGATCAGCGATCGGTCAGGAGGCCCCACGCGAGCGTCGCTCCGATCGTCCGCGCATGCAGGAGCGGGAAGGCGGGGGCGAGCGCGAATCGCGTCAGGGACGACCTGAAATGCGACATGAACAACCTCAGCCTCAAGGAGAGGATCTGCAAGGGGGGCGGCCTCCCCTCGCGACTCCGGAATCATCCGAAGGTCGGCGTATGCAACGCCGGGAGCGCCCCGAGGGAGCACCTCAGGCGGAGGCGACACGCAAGGAGCGTCGGCGTGATGGGGGTCGCCGCGAGCACGGGATGCGTGGAGAGCGCGCGGGTCGCCCGCAGATGCGGCATGGTCCTCGGGTTCCCGAAATGCGCGGCGAGATGCGCCCCCCGATGCATTCAGGCCCGATGCGTGGGCGACAGGAGATGATGCAACGCGGACCGGTTGGGCCTCGCATGGACGGTGGGATGCGTCCGCCCATGCACGCAGGTCCGATGGCCGGTCGCGGAGGCATGCAGCATCGCGGCATGATGCAAGATCGGATGCGTGCTCCCAAGCCGCAAGGACCGATGGGCTCACACCGCGGCGGAACCATGCAGCGAGAACCCGAAGGTCGCCACGGTGAAATGCATGACAGGCGAGGTTCGATTGATTCCGGTCGAGGCAATCGACACAGTCGCACTCGCGATCGTCGTATCTAATATCTTGATATAAAAAGCGATTAGGCGGCCTCCGATCATTTGGAGGCCGTTTTCATTCGCTCTGGTCAAGCACGGCCATGAAGGCTTCCTGCGGGATCGTGACACTGCCGACCGACTTCATGCGCTTCTTGCCTT
>JBKDPX010000204.1:0-3789 GCA_046342165.1 Phycisphaerales bacterium
AAGTCCCACGGCCCTTTCATACACTGAACCTCCACTAGAATAACCGCAAATCACTCCGGAAGTCCGCACCATGAGCAACCACTCAACCGACACCCAGAAGATCATCTATTCGATGATGGGCGTCTCCAAGAAGATCAACCAAAAGCAGATCCTCAAGGACATCTATCTCAGTTACTTCTACGGCGCCAAAATCGGCGTGCTGGGCCTCAACGGCTCGGGCAAATCAACACTGCTCAAGATTCTCGCCGGTGTCGACAAGCAGTTCGACGGCAAGGTCGAAATGGCACCGGGCTATCGCGTTGGTTACCTCGAGCAGGAACCCCTTCGAAACGAAACCCGCACCGTCGAGGAGGTCGTCCGCGAGGGCGCGGCTGATGTAACCAAACTGCTCGAAGAGTACGATAAACTCAACGAACAACTCTGCGATCCGAACCTCGATCCCGATCAGATGGAGAAACTGCTCAATCGCTCGGGCGATTTACAGGAAAAACTCGAAGCCATCGACGCCTGGAGCCTCGACAGCCAACTTGAAATGGCGATGGACGCGCTTCGTTGTCCGCCCAAGACCTCAACATGCGATCGAATCTCAGGTGGTGAGCGTCGCCGCGTAGCGCTCTGCAAACTCTTGCTCAGCAAGCCTGATGTTCTGCTTCTCGATGAACCGACGAACCACCTCGACGCCGAAAGCGTGGCGTGGCTCGAGTCGCACCTTCAGCGATACCCCGGCACCGTCATCGCCGTCACGCACGATCGCTACTTCCTCGACAACGTCGCAGGTTGGATTCTCGAACTCGATCGCGGCCAAGGAATCCCGTACAAAGGCAACTACACGGGATGGCTTGAACAAAAGCAAACCCGACTGCGCGTCGAGGAGAAACAGGAATCACAGCGCCAAGCCGCGCTCGCTCGTGAACTCGAATGGGTCCGTCAGAATCCCAAGGGGCGCCAAGCCAAGAGTAAAGCGCGTCTCGCGGCATACGAACGCATGCTCGCGGAAGATCAGGAAAAGCGCGCGCACGAACTTGAGATCTACATCCCGCCGGGACAGCGTTTGGGCACGGTCGTCGTCGAAGCCAAGAACCTCACCAAGGCGATGGGCGACACACTGCTGCTCGACAATGTCAACTTCACGATTCCGCCGAACGCCATCGTCGGAGTCATCGGCCCCAACGGCGCGGGCAAGACCACACTCTTCAAAATGATCGCGGGTCTCGAAAAGCAGGACGCGGGCGAGTTCAAGGTCGGCGAGACAGTGCAACTCGCGTACGTCGAACAGACCCGTGACTCGCTTCCGCAAGGCACGAACATCTGGGCCGCGATTTCCGACGGCAACGAGGAACTGAAGCTCGGCAAGGTCAAGATCAACAGCCGCTCATACGTCGCGCGCTTCGGATTCACGGGCACCGAGCAACAGAAAATCGTCGACACACTCTCGGGCGGCGAACGCAATCGCGTGCACCTCGCTCGTCTGCTCAAGAGCCACGCGAATGTGATCCTTCTCGACGAACCGACGAACGATCTCGACGTCAACGTCATGCGCGCTCTCGAGGAAGCGATCGAAAACTTCGCCGGCACCGCCGTGATTATCAGCCACGATCGTTGGTTCCTCGATCGCCTCGCCACGCACATCCTCGCGTTCGAAGGCGATGCGAAAGTGCACTTCCACAACGGCAACTGGACCAGTTACGAAGAAGATCGACGTCGCAGACTCGGCGCAGAAGCCGAACAGCCCCACCGACTCAAGTATCGCAAGGTCTCGCGCTGACATCCGATTCCGCGCTCTTTTCACGATTCCTGAACACACTTCTCCCGCCGATTCGCTTCAATGTCCGCATGACAGGACCCGCACCGCACAACGCTCCGCTTCTCACCTTCCTCTGCACCGGCAACTCATGCCGCAGTCAGATGGCTGAGGCGTGGGCTCGCGAACTCTTCGGCGATGTGTTGCAAATCGCTTCCGCCGGGACCCTTCCGCACGGCATCAACCCCCTCGCCGCACAAGTGATGGACGAAGCCGGCGTCAGCATCCGACATCACGCCTCGAAACACATCGATTCGCTTCCGCCCGCGGCATTGCTCATCACCGTGTGCGATCACGCTCATGAAACCTGTCCCGTCGCACCCTGCGCGCGCCGCATGCATGCGCCTTTCCGTGATCCGCCTCGCATGGCCGCATCATGCGACACGCAATCCGAAGTCTTGAACGCGTATCGCATCGTCCGCGATGAAATCCGCGCGTTCGTCACCCGTCTGCCCGAGTCAGCACCCGAACTCTTTCGCGGAGGCTCCCGTTGAATCAATCGCTCGCATCGCGCCTGCTCTCTGAGTTCCAAGGCACCTTCGCTCTCGTGCTTGCAGGCACGGGCGCCATCGTCGCCGATGCCGCATCCGGCGGCATGGTCTCGCACACGGGCATCGCGCTCACCTTCGGTCTCGTCGTCTTCGCGATGATCCTCATTCACGGCCCCCGCGGCGGCGCACACCTGAATCCCGCCGTCACGCTCGGACTCGCAATCGCCGGCAACTTCCCCAAGCGCGAAGTCCTCTCGTACACATGCGCTCAACTCGCGGGCGCACTCGCGGCGTCGTTGGTTCTCCGACTCCTGGCACCGCAAGTCGACACGCTCGGAACCACCGTGCCCATGATCGGCCCATGGCGCACGCTCGCACTCGAAGCGCTGCTCACCTACATCCTTATGTTCACGATTCTTGCAATGCGTGAACGCTCGCTCCTCGAAACCGCCCTCGCCGTCGGCGCGATCATCGGACTCGAAGCGCTCTTCGCCGGCCCGTTCACGGGGGCATCGATGAATCCCGCCCGCTCCGCAGGTCCCGCGCTCGTCTCGTTAAATCTTCGCGATCTTCCGATCTACATCGCCGGTCCGATGATCGGCGCCGCGCTCGCGGCGATGCGCCCGCCTCCCCCGCTGCGATCCTGAAACCCGTGCCTCGATTCCTCCACTATCTCGGAATCGACTACAGCGGCGCCGGCGCTCCCGATCAGCCCCTCCCGGGGTTGTGTGCATACTTCGCAAGCGCCACTGGATCCGTGCGCAAGCTCAAGCCCGAAGGCGGCGGTCGATGGTCACGCCTCGCGATCACGCAACGCATCATCGATATTCTGCGTGATTCGCCGCGCACCATCGTGGGCATCGATCACGGCTTCTCGTTTCCCGACCGCTACTTCGAACGACACAGCATCCCGAGAAATTGGGATGCGTTTCTGCAAGACTTCGCGGCGCATTGGCCATCGGATCGTCACGCGCTTCGAACCATTCGCGAAGGTCACGCGGGCTCAGCGGCGAAAAGACAGGGCGACGCCACCTGGAAGCGCGCGTGCGAGCGCGCCTCGTCGAGTGCGAAATCGGTGTTTCTATTTGATGTCAACGGCACGGTTGCACACTCAACCCACACCGGACTTGCGCATCTCCTTCGGATCCGCCGCGAGCTTCCGGAGGTTCATTTCTGGCCATTCGACGGCTGGAAGCCGCGGGCAGACCGGTCGGTGGTTCTGGAGGCTTATCCGAGGCTCTACAGCGACTCCTACGCATCAGGAACGCGCACGGGCGACGAACACGATGCCTACGCGATCGCCCGATGGATGAGGGATCTGGACGCCGCGGACGAACTGAGTGGCGTGCTGGAGCCTGATGTGAGCCCGGAAGATGGTGCATTGGGCGTGCACGAAGGGTGGATCCTCGGGATCGGCGCGAGAGCGAAATGATTGACGAGAGCCCTCGGGAAGCCTAGAGTTGCGACCAGATTGCGGGGTAGAGCAGCCTGGTAGCT
>JBKDPX010000205.1:0-2348 GCA_046342165.1 Phycisphaerales bacterium
ACGATCGGTGCCGAAGAATGTCGACTTCAATTTGCGGCAAGAGGAAGATTCACCGTGGATCAACTGTGACGCCTCACAGATTCAACAGGTGATCATCGCGCTGTGTCTCAATGCCTGCGATGCGATGCCCGGAGGCGGCAAGATCGATATCTCCGTCGATGCGGATGACGACAAAGTCAAAATTAATGTCGTCGACAACGGCGAAGGCATGCGTCAGGATGTCCTCGAACGACTCTTCGAGCCGTTCTTCACGACCAAATCAAAACCCGAAGCCGCCGGCCTCGGTCTTGCGATCGCCCACAGCATCGTCACGGGTCACGATGGCGATATCCAGGTCTCCAGTCAGCTCGGAAGAGGAAGCCGATTCTCCATCGTTCTTCCCCGCGTCCCGGCGCCGCTCATACAGGGTGCGCCAAAGGGTGCTCACATCAGCAAGGGCGCGGCACTGGTCATCGATGACAACCAGTTCGTCGGCGCGCTGATCTGTACCGCCATGGCAAACGAGCGTTATTCCCCCGTCCGGGTCACGACTCTGGAGGATGCGACGCGCGAACTCGCGCAGCCGGTCGCATTCCTGGTCGTCGATGTGACCTTGCCTGACGGCAATGGCATGAACTGGGTGGAACAGCGAAGAAAATCGGGGCTTCGGGCGCCGACCATCTTCATTACCGGCGATTCAACTCTTACCATCGATGACAGGCCGGATTTGAAACCGGCGATCATGTTGCACAAGCCATTCAAAATGGAAGACCTTGTGCGCGCGATGAGAACACTCGAAGAGCAAGCGCTGACAGGAGCGAAGTCTTGAACCGAAAGATCACGGTTGTCATGGCGGATGATCACAAGATGCTTCGTCAGGCGATCAGCAGTGTCATCGCTCAGCACACGGGTATCGAGGTCCTCGCGGAAGTCGGCACAACCGACGACGCGATCGCGGCGTGCATCTCGCACAAGCCCGATGTCGCCGTGCTTGATATCGATATTCCCGGCGTGAACACGTTCGAGGCCGCGCGGACGATCCAGGCGCGGTCTTCGCGCACGCGAATCATCTTTCTCAGCGCATTCACGCTTGATCGCTACATCGAATCCGCACTCAAAGCCGGCGCACTCGGCTACGTCACCAAATCGGAAGCGATTGACACGGTCGTTCGCGCGATTCACGCTGTCGCCGCCGGTCAGTGCTACTTCTCTCCTGAAGTGCAATCCCGTATCGTGATTGATTCGTCCGGACCTTCATTGCGTCCCGACGCCATCAGCACGCGCGCGTCGTCGCTCACGGAGCGCGAAACGGAAGTCCTGCGCTATCTTGCAAACGGCAAGAGCAAGAAGGAAATCGCCGCGGTCATGCGAATCAGCGTGAAAACCGTTGAAAATCACGTCTCGAATCTGATGACGAGATTGGACATTCACGACCGTGTCGAGCTGACCCGCTTCGCGATCCGCGAAGGTCTCGTCAACCTCTGACCAAACACAATACGAACGAGGAACGATTTCCTGGGTCGAAACCCCCAGAAAGGGACACCTCGTCGCGGGAGTTTAGGGTGTTCACCCCATGGTTTAGGGGAGTGGGCGACCCCGATACTACATGTGTTGATCGTGAGCACGGGTACGCAGGGAGTCGCACCCGACACGATCGAACTGAAGGAACAGAAAGTCATAAAGGGGATTGCGATGAACGCCACGTACACCACCGCCGAAGCCATCGGAACGATCGAGCCCAAGACCGCCGGCAAGTCGCTCGGCCAGAGCATGATCTCGACCCGTCCCGACTTGTCCCGTTTGGTCAGCCCGGCCCAGCACCGCGTGCTTGAATTCTTGCTCGAAGGTCTCACCGAGCCCCAGATCGCCGCGAAGCTCAGCCGCAGCCGCCACACCGTCCACGATCACACCAAGGCCATCTACCAGGCGCTGAACGTCAACAACCGCGTCCAACTCGTCCTGCTCTTCTCCTCGCCGGCGCGTCAGAGCGCCTGAGATCCTGACCTCTCTCCTCACCTCCGGATCGCCTTCATCGATCCGAGGCACACACATCGGTTACGACCGAACTCGAACGCGCGGCAGTCGGAGCGAATGCTCCGACCCGCGCGTTCAGTGTTTTTCATGAACCGCTAACGCGACGCCATGTTTGCTGCGACTTGAATCGCCGAGTACCATGCTCGCCGAAAGACGGAGCGGTCGTGACATGGATCCGAGCATTTACCAAAATCATGAGCGTCTCGAATCCGACCACTGGTGGTTTCGTGCAAAAAATCGCCTTCTCTACCGAGCCGCATGCACGGCGGCAAAGCGGGGAGGTCGCGCGGTTGACATCGGCTGTGGAACGGGTGGCTTGATGACATGTTTGCGCG
>JBKDPX010000206.1:0-3282 GCA_046342165.1 Phycisphaerales bacterium
GCGACGAGCATCGAAGCGGTGCACACGGACTGGACGAAACGACTCTTTGTCATGGCAGTTTCCTTCTTGATTCGCGCAAGAAATCCACTCGCGCGCAGATTCTCTGTGAGGGTAGCACCTTCATTGGTACGTCCGAGATTCAGAGTTTGTTACGGGATTTTGAGCGCCTCGTTTCATCACGGCTCGGTCCCCCTTCCGATTCCCGAACAGGGACTCCGTTTTGTCCTTGTCGAAATGCCGCGGTCGGTTATGCTCGCGTCGTGTCGATCGGAGGTCACATGGCACGGGTCGTCATTCTCGCTCTACTGGTCCAACTCGCGCACGGTCAGGTCTCTCCCGTTCCCACGTCCAACTTCGTCAACTGGGAGAATCCCCATGTCCATCCCATCGAAATGACTCCTGACGGCCGTCGCCTTCTCGCGGTGAACACGGCTGACAACAGTATCTGGATCGGCGATCTCGATTCGCCACGACCTACGCCGATGGGATCTGTCTCCGTCGGGCTTGACCCCGTATCCGTGCGTTGTGTGGATTCGACCACCGCCTGGGTCGTGAACCATGTCTCGGATTCGATCAGCGTCATCGACTTGCCGACGATGCGCGTAGTTCGCACGATCGACACCGAAGACGAACCTTGCGACGTTGTGTTCGCCGGAACGCCGCGACGCGCCTTCGTGTCCTGTTCGCAAGTGAACCTTGTGCAGGTGTTCGACATCGCGAATCCGACGACTCCGATTGCGATAGTGCCGATTCGCGGCGAGGATCCTCGCGCGATGGATGTGAGCCCGGATGGTTCGAAGGTCTACGTCGCCGTGTTCGAAAGCGGCAATGGGTCGACGATCCTGGGTGGCGGCACGACCGGAAACAACCGATTGGCATTCCCGCCGAATGTCGTTTCCGATACCACCGGGCCGTACGGCGGCATCAATCCGCCGCCGAACAACGGGCCCGTGCTGTTTCCTGCGCTGACACCGGGCTTGCCCGCCGCACCGGCGGTCGGGTTGATCGTGAAGAAGGATGCACAGGGTCGTTGGATGGATGACAACAACGGGAACTGGACGAGTCTTGTGTCCGGGGCGAACGCATCGAGGTCGGGACGGAGGCCCGGTTGGGATCTTCCGGACCGCGACTTGGCGGTGATCGATGCGAACACATTGAGCGTCAACTACGCGACAAGATTGATGAACATGTGCATGGCGGTCGGGGTGAATCCCTCGACGGGAGCGATCAGCGTCGTCGGCACGGATGCGATCAACGAAGTGCGATTCGAACCCAACGTGAATGGAAGATTCCTGCGCGTGAATATCGCGACGGTACAGGCGACGAATCTGAACGCCAAGACGATTCGCGATCTCAATCCACATCTGTCGTACGCAAGTCCGACGGTTCCGCAGTCAACTCGGGATCAGTCACTCGGCGATCCTCGCTCGATGGAGTGGAGCGCCGACGGATCGATCGGGTTCATCGCAGGGCTCGGCAGCAACAACATCATCGCGGTGGACACGAGCGGCCAGCGCGTATCGGCGCCACCGATCGAGGTCGGAGAGGGACCTACCGGGATCGCGGTGGATGACCAGCGCGGCCGGTTGTATGTTCTGAATCGATTTGACGGCACTGTCTCGGTCGTCACACTCGCTACATGGAGTCAGGCGGCCGCGATTCAGATGTTCGATCCGACTCCCACCGCGATCAAGCTTGGACGCGAGTATCTGTACGACACGCATCAAACCTCGGGACTCGGACACGCCTCTTGCGCATCATGTCATGTCGATGCGCGCATCGATCGCTTGGCGTGGGATCTCGGCGATCCTTCGAGCGTGATGCAATCGCTGGGCGCAAGCAACTTGGGCGCGAATCTACCGGGACTGAACAACGGCTTTCAGCCCTTCCACCCCATGAAGGGTCCGATGACGACGCAGACTTTCCAGGACATCATCGGCAAGGAGCCCCACCACTGGCGCGGCGATCGCCTGGGCATCGAAGCATTCAACCCCGCCTTCATCGGATTGCTGGGAGATGACGAACAACTCTCCACAAGCGACATGCAAGATTTCGAAAACTATCTTGCAACCATCACCTATCCGCCGAATCCTTACCGCAATCTCGATAACACGCTGAAAACCAGCTTGCCGCTCTCCGGACACTTCACGACCGGTCGGTTCGCCCCCGCAGGACAACCACTTCCCAACGGCAACGCGTACAACGGCCTGGCGATGTATCGCAACGGGACGCGCCGACTCGACGGCGGCGTTCTCGCGTGCGTCACCTGCCACTCGCTGCCGACGGGCGCCGGCACGGATTATCGTTGGAACGGTTCGGTGTACCAACCGATCGCGGCAGGCCCGATGGGCGAACGCCACCTGATGATGGTCTCGATTGACGGTTCGACGAATGTGTCGATGAAAGTCGCGCAGTTGCGCAACATGCACGAAAAGACGGGATTCAACACGACCCAGTTGGAAAACACGGCCGGATTCGGATTCCTGCATGACGGATCCGTCGATTCCATCGAGCGATTCATCGCGGAGCCCGCCTTCAACGTGCAGAGCGATCAAGAAATCGCTGATCTGACGGCGTTCATGCTCTCTTTCGCAGGATCCGATCTGCCACAAGGGTCGACGACTTCCATTCAGGAGCCGCCCGGCCCTCCCAGCAAGGATTCACACGCGGCAGTCGGTACGCAAACGACGCTGGTGAGCGAAGCGAACGCTTCGCCGACTCAGTTGACGCTGCTGAACACCATGATCACGCTGGCGAACACGAACAAAGTTGGATTGGTCGCCAAGGGGCGGATCGGCGGGATCCCGCGCGGATACGCCTATACGGGCGCGAACACCTTCGCACAGGATCGAGCCGGATTGACGATCACATTCGCGGCATTGAAAGCGTTGGCCGCCCCCGGATCGGAGATCACCTTCACGATCGTCCCGAAAAACAGTGAGATTCGTATCGGAATCGATCGCAATATGGATGGATGCCGCGACGGAGACGAACGTCTTGGACTGTGCGGGTTGTCAGCACCGTGTCCGGCGGATCTGAACGGAGACGGCTCAGTGGATGGTGATGATGTGATCGCCTTCTTCGACGGGTGGGACGCGAATGCGTTGGACTTCGATCTCAACGGCTCGACGGACGGAGACGATGTGATCGCCTTCTTCGGGTTCTGGGATTCCGGCTGTTGAGGTCATTCGATCACGCGGGTCACCGAGCGTCCGAATCAAGATCGAATCGGGCTCCTACCATCGCGCATGGCCAATACCCACGACGGAAACAACGATTCGG
>JBKDPX010000207.1:0-4200 GCA_046342165.1 Phycisphaerales bacterium
GTCTTGATGCGCAAGGGAACGAAGTCGCGCCAAACGGATTTGTCTGGATGAATCCGTTGCATCCGGAAGTACAGCGATTCCTCATCGACATTGTGCTTGAGTGCGTGAACGCGTACGACATCGACGGCATTCAACTCGATGACCGCATCGTCTGGCCGTACTACACGATGGGCTACGACGCCTTCACCGTCAATGCGTACAAAGCGGAACACGGCGGCAAAGCGCCTCCCGCGGATCCGAAAGATCCGCAGTGGATGAAGTGGCGTTCGGAGAAAGTGCGCGAGTTCTCGCGCCGGCTCGTTACCGAGGTGCGACGCGCGAAGCCCGGCATCGAGATTTCACTTTCTCCCGCCACGTATCCCTGGTGTTATGAAAACTATCTATTGGATTGGCCCGAATGGGCCGCATGGAAAACGGACAACTCGGGTTCGCCCCGTTGGGACGAGTTCATTCCCCAGTGCTATCGCATCGGCTATGACTCGTTCGAGAAAACCTGGCGCGAGCAAGTTTCGCACATGCGCGAGCGCGCACCCGACAGAATCAAGGATCTTGCCGCAGGCATCCGGGTCGTCGGGGAAGGTCGCGACAGCACCTGGGATGAACTTCGCAAATCCATCGAGCTCGTCCGTTCCTCGGGCGCCAAGGGCCACGTGCTGTGGTTCAGCCGCGGCGTGCTGGATCTGTATCCCGATGAATTGAAGGCTTTATACGCCGCGCCGATCACTGCTGTTGACGCGCCTCGATGAGCGTGCCGTGCAACATGAGTTGCGCCGTTCTTGCGATCAACGCCTCCCAGGCCTTGGTGTGCTCCGGAGTCCAGCGATCGCCCGCGCACTCCGCGAGGGTTTCAACCAACATCTTCCGGGCGAGTTCGTAGTGTTCCGGAAGAACGCGATACGCAAGGTGGCGACGCCCGAGATCGCGCAGCGGTTCGTCCATCGCCTCGATGTCCATCACATTGCGCGCGAGCATCGCGATCGCGGCGGCGAAGTGCTGATGTTGACGCTTGGGATCGCCCGGAAACAGATCACGCGCGGCCGGCGCGACTTTGAACAAGTTGTTGTAAAAGCGCGTCACGAGGACCTCGAGATCCGCGGAGAGCGCTTCATAGCTCGTCAGCACAAGTTCGCGGTGCTTCATGTCCATGGCGTATCGAAGTGTATCACTCTTTCAGGGGATTTGATAGACTGTGACGGTCCGATAGGTCATTCTATCGGTGCGCACGAGTCGGCATTCTCGGACAATCGTGAAATCAAGAGCTAACACGGGCGTCCGGCTGTTCGTATCATGATCGTTCGGGTTCCCTCGCAGGAGTTGATTCGCAAGATGGCAGAGGCACAATCACCAAAGACCCCTGGTCCCGCCGAGATCGCGCAATTCCTGCGCACAATCGAGGGCGGTGAGCAGCTGCTCACCGACGCAAGACTGATCGCAATCGCGCACAGTCTCAAAGCGATCATCGATGCGCGTCCCGGCGCGGCATCCGATTCCGGCGCGTTGATCCGCGAGGCGTTGATCGCCACCTTCGGCAAGGGAGTGGCTACCGATATCGATGGCAATGAACAGTTCTACGCATCGGGGGCGCGCGCCATGCGTCGCTTCCTCGTCAGCCAAGGCCGCGCGAAATCCGCGGAAGCAGACGCATCAAAGCCGATCCGCGAATTCAACGAATGCTCCACCGCGAAAGATGCGGCATGGAGTGACATCATCGCGTGCGATGCCGCGTTGATCGAACTTGAACGAGACGATGCGCGAATGGCGCATGTTGCCATGCTGCGTTACTTCGGCGGCCTGACCGAGGAAGAGTGCGCGATCGCGGTCGGTCGCGATAAGTCCGTGGTTCATGACCAATGGCTCGGCGCCGTCAACTTCCTCAAGGGGCGACTCGCCAAGTCCGCGTAACTCATCATTTCAACCCACCAAGTTGTCCGGACCATCTATAAGAGACGAGCCCCCGTGAACCACGGGGGTTTTTTCGTCGATACAACGAATCCCTTCCATTCCCGCCGTCGTAGCGGTATGCTCCGATTGCAGATGGGATCCACTCCAATGCGTTACGGAACTGTTGCAGCAATCATCCTCGTCGCGGCGTCGACCGCGCTCGCACAACCCGTGCGCATTCAAGCGCTGACTCGCACGACATCGGGCGGGACTGTGAAGGGGTACCTCGCGTGCGTCGATCTCTTCGACCCCACGCTTGAAGTGATCGTCACGGCGCCGACCGGCACTTCCTGCGAAGCAAACGTCCAGAAAACCGACACGTGGCGCGCGGCGGTCGGCGCAAACCTGGCGATCAACGCGAACTTCTACAGCGTGTCCAGCGGCACCTGCGCCGACATCGTCGGACTTTCGATTTCGAACGGGACGATGACTTCACCAGTTCGCGTCTTCGGGCCAAACCCCGATCCCGCGTTCGTCCTTCGCGCCGACAGCGCCCAGATCGGATACATCAGCTCATCCGAACTCTTCGGTGTCACGCATGCCGTCGCCGGCGTAGGCCCGAGCAACACCGATACCGATCCCGGCACCATGCTCGTCATCGATGGAGTGAACACGGGCAACACCGCGCGCGTCGAACCTTCGGTTCGCAACCCGCGCACCGCCATCGGACTCACCAGAGACAACAGGCAGTTGATCATCGCCGTCATCGACGGACGACAGACCAGTTGGTCCGTCGGCATGACGAATCAAGAACTCGCAGATCTTATGATTGAGCGCGGCGCGTGGCGCGCCATCAATCTTGACGGCGGTGATTCGAGTTCATTCGTCTATCAGGCTCCCGGTTCGACGACTCTGGTGCAGAACCGCCCGAGCGGTTCGGGCAATCAGCATCGAGCCGTTGCGAATCACCTCGGCTTCCGATGGACCGCTCCGCCCACCGCGCCGACGCAACGCCCCGTGCGCGGCGCATGGTTGCGGCCGCCGAGCACCATCGCGGCGCTCGAAACCAATCTCCAGCAGTTCGCGCAGTCAGGGATCACCGATCTCTATCTCGAGACCTTCTACCACGGCCTCGCGACCAACAACTCCAACGTCTTCGGCGATCGCTTCGCGTTTGACTATCTGCAACAGGCGATCGTCGCCGCGGCGCGGTACAACATCCGCATGCACGCGTGGCTCGAGACCGCGTACTGGCAGTACTCCACATCGGGTGCGTCGAACTTCACCGCGAATCCCGAATGGCGAGCCTTCAACATCTCGACCAACGCGATCGGCGGAGATGGAACCGCAGGGCAGGTCTTCGCCAACCTCGGCAATCCGGGTGTTCAGCAGAAGATGGCCGATTACTGCGCTGAACTCGCCGCGTACACGGGATTGTGGGGCATCCAGACCGATTACCACCGCTTCCCGCTCGACAATAACACTTCGGACACGATTCCCGTGCCGTGGTCGTATGACAGTTGGTCGCGCAGCACCTTCCAGACCATGTACGGCGTCAACATCGACACGACGACGCAGACATCGTCCGCATCGCACCACCAGCGCTTCCTCTCTTGGCGTCGCGCCGGCATCAGCGAGTGCGCGCGACGCATGATGTACGCGATCGATGCGGTGAATCCGGGCGTTGAGTTCTCCGGCGCGATGTTCGCGACTGCGATGAGCTCCAGCGCGCAGATCGCCAAATGTCAGGACTGGCCGACCTGGGCGACAAACGACTGGATCGAAACCCTCGTTCCGATGGCGTACGGATCGACCACATCGTCGATTCAAACGGACATCAACACGGTGCTCGCCTCCAACTCCGGCAAGCGAGTCGTCGCCGGTCTGGCGATCACGGGAACTTCGCCGCACCCGACCATCACCGCACAGCTCAACGCCATCAAGTCCATCGGCGTCGAGAGCTTCGTCTTCTTCGACGGCACCGCGTTCGCGACCGCGGCGAGCCGCACCGAACTCTTGAATTGGGTCACGGGCACCGCGACCGATCAACGCTGCGACTTTGACTTGGACAACGACGTCGACGGAGACGATCGCAACGCATTCAACGCGGTCTACACGGGAACGCCGGTCGCCGTCAACGCCTCCAATCAGAAGTACAACCTGAACACGGACACCGTCATCAACGAGGCTGATCGCCTGTTGATGAACGATTTCTTCCGTCGCTACCGTTTCGGCGAGGACGGGGTCGTGGATCAATCCGACATCGACGCCGTGACGCAGTGCCTCGGACAGACACCCGCCGTTGCGGGTGTGCCGCAT
>JBKDPX010000208.1:0-3963 GCA_046342165.1 Phycisphaerales bacterium
GCGTCACACTGTGGCGCACACTGTGACGGAATGTCACATCACATGGAAGCAAAAACAAAAACGCACGGAGAAACCCGTGCGTTGGAGAATCATGTGTTATCCAAACTCAGGCGATCGCCGCACGATCTCGTTCAAGACGATCAATCATGCGATAGACGGTTCGGCGATCCACCCCCAACATCGCCGCTGCGCGTGATTTATTGCCGTCACAAACGCGAAGCGCCTCAAGAAGCGCCGCTCGTTCGCCTGTCTCAAGATTTAAGGGAGAATCCGAGCTCTGCGATCGAGCGTCAGTCACCGGCAATCCCAGATCCTCAGCGATGATCACGCCATCTCGGGCCACGACGCATGCCCGTTCAAGGCATGCGGCAAGTTCGCGAACATTGCCCGGCCACGTGTGCATCATGATCGCCTGCATCGCTTCAGGATTGATCATCGCTCGGATCCCCAGGAACGCCTCAAGCTTCCCGAGGATGCGCTCGCAGATTCCCGGTATGTCTTCGCGCCGCTCGCGCAGTGCCGGAATCTTCATCGCGATCACGTTCAATCGATAGTACAAGTCGAACCGGAATCGTCCCTGCGTCGCCATCGTCAAGAGATCGCGGTGTGTCGCGGCGATGATCCGTAAATCAACCTTGATCGGCTTGGTTGCGCCGACGGGAGTCACCGTGTGCTCTTGCAATAAGCGCAGTAACTTCGCTTGACCGGCGGCTGAAAGCTCACCGACCTCATCAAGAAACAGCGTGCCGCCGTCGGCGGCGCGGACTAGGCCTTGCGTCGAGTGTGTCGCTCCGGTGAACGAGCCTTTTTCATGGCCGAACATCAAGCTTTCAAACAGCGAGTCCGTCAGCACCGTGCAGTCCACGGTGACGAACGGTCGCAGCTTGCGTTGACTTGATTCGTGAATTCCACGCGCGAGCAACTCTTTACCCGTTCCACTCTCTCCTTGTACAAGGACGGTGGACGGAAAGCGCGCCACGGTTTCAGCCGTGTGCCGTAGGGACATCATCAGCGGAGAGGATCCCGCCAAACCCTGTAGGGCCTCTGAAGAACAAAACTCCGGGAGCATAATGGCTCCTTTCGTGTAGAACGAACGTCTCTCTCTCCGAATATGCATCCACTACGAGCTTCGGATGCATGGTGGCGTTTCCGCCGTTCGGAGTTCTCTCAATCGAGAGACTAGCAGATATTCGGACATTGCCAACCCCCTGTTAGAGGGGGGGGGGGCTTCATTAAAAGAAGCGAAAGCCAGTTGATAGAGTTAGAACGGCGTTATTCTCGGGCTCTAAACACGATTTATTCGTCGGATTTGAGTTGCGGCAGGCCTGGATGTCCCGTGGCAAGCGCCGATCGTTCGATCATGTGTGCTACGGGATACGCGCAGTAATCGAGACTGAACGCACCCGCCGGACGATGGTTGCCACTGAGTCCGATACCTCCGAACGGCAGCTTCGAGGAAGCGCCTGCTGTTCCACAGTTCACATTGACGCAACCGGCGCGAACGCGCCTTGAGAACAGTTCGATGGATTCATTACTTTGAGAAAATATCGCCGCTGCGAGTCCGTATCGGGTCTCGTTGCACTGTGCGATCGCTTCTTCCAAGGAATCGACAACCGCGATTCGGAGCAAAGGACCGAAGACTTCGATGTCCGCTCCTTGCCCGTCGTCAGTCTTCGTACATCGATCGATGCGAAGAATGCCCGGCGTGAGATACCAGCCTTTTTCAGAGTCCAACGCTTGGGAGCGAAGCAGTACTTCAGCACCGCTTTGGACAAACCGGGCCTGCGCTCGCAACACATGGTCGCGCGCCGACTCGGAAATCAGCGGACCCATGAACACTTCGTGGCGCGGATCCCCTACCGCGATCGCTTGCGTGAACTTCACCAAACGATCGATGAATTGATTTGCAATCGCACGATGCACCAAGATGCGACGCGTGCATGTGCATCGCTGGCCGGTTCCGATGAATGCACTCCGAGCGCACTCGATCACCGCTTGGTCGAGATTCGCATCGTCCATCACGACCGCCGCGTTGTTGCCGCCCATCTCGAGCGCCAACATTCGTCCCGGCCGATCGAGATTCGCTTCGATGATCTTGCGTCCGACGCTCCACGATCCGGTGAAGAGCACGCCGTCGATCGCATCATGCGAAACCAACGCGCCGGCTGTCGTCGCGCCGCCTTGAAGTAGAGTGATGATTCCCGCAGGTGCGTTCACATTCGCCGCGGCTTCACGCATCCATTCAGCGATCAATGCGCCGCTTGCCGGAGTCTTATCGCTGGGTTTGAAAATAACGGTGTTGCCCATCGCCAGCGCCGGCACGATGTGTCCGTTCGGAAGATGCGCCGGAAAGTTGAACGGCCCGATGACCGCCATGACACCGTGCGGCCGAAATGATGTACGACCGTCACGCGTCGCCGCGATCTTGATGTCTTTCGTTTCCACCCGTGAGAGCGGGCCTTGATCGAGTGTCGCCGCGACCTTCGCGCCGATCAATGCGGACTCAGCTGAAGCATCCCAGTGCGGCTTTCCCGTTTCGGCGCGGATTGTGTTCGCGAGTAACTCCTTGCGCGAATCGGCGATCCTGGCATACTCATGAAGCAGTTTGAATCGCTCAAGTGCCGGCGCATCCGCCCAGGATTCAAACGCGTGCCGCGCGCATCGCACGGCATGCTCGATGTCCGCAGATGTCGCGGCGTTGCATTCGAAGACCGTTTGATCAGGCGCCGCGGGATTGCGAATGTCGATGCGAGGGCCTGATGCGCTTCGCCAAGTTCCGGAGATAAGCATGTCGCGCGGCGCGGCGATGCCGGAGTCTTCCGTACTCATCGCTTGCGAGACCTTTTCTGAGCCCTGGGTTTCTCGGTCGGTTCGATCGGTTCTTCGAGCGATCGCAGGCTGGTGCACGCGGCGTCGGCCCCGGGCGCGGCTTCCAGCATTTTCATAATCTTCTTCGAGACGCGGATGGTCTTGCCATCGTGAAGAAAATTACATTCAATCGCGCGGAACTCTCCATCTTCATGCATCACGCTCACGATGCCATGGTCATTGCATCGATCTTCAGAGACCGCGCGCCCGAGCGGTGCACAGGTTGTGTCTTTCACAAGCGCGATCTCGTCGGTGGCCGCATCAAGGTGCGGGCCTCCATCAAACGGATCGACATGGCCGCGATACTTGAATCCGAGATTCTCAAGCAGCTTGCGCGCGGGCAAGGTTTCTTTCGAAACCACCCCCACCATGTTCTGAACCTCTAGCGGGAGCAATGTAAGATAGATCACATCTTTTGGAAGCAATTCGTTGATGAACTTGCGGTTGTGCTGACAGAAGCGATCCGCTTCGGCGAACTTCACGGGAATGAACTTGCGACCGAAGTGATCCCAGAAGATGTTTTCGCCGTCGTTGCTGACCGGCCCCATCATCTCCGCGAGCATTCGATCAGAGAACAAGTGGCGCATGCGCCCGACGAAATGGAATCGGACGAAGCTGAGCAACCTTCCCGGCCGCGCCTTGTGGCCTCGGTGGCTGGGTTGAATGATCAATCCGCCAAGTTCGCTCGGGCCGGACTCATCTCCATGCAACTGAGCAACCGTGTGGGTTGTTCCCTGACCGAGCTGTTCGGAGTGGAAGCGGCGCTGATCAAGCTTCAAGCTCCAGTTCGGATTTCCGGGTCCGCCTTGGTGCGCACGCACCTGCGAAGTACCAACCGGACTCGCGGTTTCCATCTCCTCCACGACGAACATGAAGAAGTCGGAGTCCGCGTCCATTGCCGCCATTCCGCCCGCGCCTCCTTTGGTGGATCCCTTGCGCCGGCGCGGCTCTTCAACCGCCACTCCCGCAGCTCTCTTGAAGCAACGTTCAGAAGCGCTGATTTTATCGGTCAATGCCTGTTCGCTCGGGGGCAGGTTGATGAAGTACACCATGCGCGCCAGTTTGGCGAGCGTGGGGACATCCTTCACCTTGGCC
>JBKDPX010000209.1:0-8721 GCA_046342165.1 Phycisphaerales bacterium
TCGCACCTAGAATGCGATCCCCCGTCGCCTCCGCGGAATTCCCGTCGGCGGCACGTCGGGCAGGAGCCACTTTCATGAGCGCCGGCAACGAACAGGAAGCCCCGAAACTGATCATCGACTCGGACTGGAAGAGCCAGGCGCGTCAGGAAAAGGAAAAGCTGAGCCAAAAGGTCGAGGCACCCAAAGCGCAAGGTGCCGCGGGGGCCGAAGGTGTTCCCGGCGAGACGCCGACCGAACCCGGGATCCAGGACATCGTGAGCCTGCTCATGACGCAGGCCCTGACTTACATGGGGGCCTTCCCCGATCCCAGGACGGGTCGGGCGGTGGTTTCCCTTGAAATGGCTCGTGTCTTCATCGAACTTTTGAAGGTGCTCGAAGACAAGACGAAGGGAAACCTCACCGAGCAAGAGGCCACCGTCATGTCCAGAGTGCTCAACGAACTGCGAATGGAGTACGTCGAGATGTCCAAGTACCTGGAGCAAGCCATCGCCGAGGGAAAGGTCAAGCCTGTTTCGCAAGCCGGTCCCGGCGGAGTCGTCGCACCGCCGACAGGAGTCGCGGCGCCCGGAATGCCGAAAATCTGATTCGCATCGTCATCGCCTTCGGACACACGGAGAACATCGAACGTGAGCACGAACAAGGGTTTCTTCGAAACGAATTACTTCCTGCTTCGCAGGTTGCACTCGCTGACCGGCATCGTTCCCGTCGGCCTCTTCCTCATCACGCACTTGCTGACCAACTCGTCGGTGGTTTGGGGAATGCTCGACAGTCGGAAAGCCGAATACGGCCACGCCGGTGTCGCAACCTTCCAGCACGAGGTGAACTTCATCCACTCGATGCCGTTTCTTCTCGTGATCGAGGTCGCCGGCCTCTGGCTGCCGATCGCCTTCCACTCCGTGCTCGGTTGGTATTACGCCACCACAGGGAGCAGCAACACGGATCGATACGCATATCAGAGCAACCGTCGCTACCGCTGGCAGCGCATCAGCGGATACATCGGTTTCCTCTTCATCTTCTACCACATCGCGACTCTGCGCTGGGGTTGGACATTCCTTGTTCCCGGCGGCACCGTCTGGAGCGCCGAATACGCCGCGAGCACCATGGCGATGGTTCTGCGTGGCGGAGCCGAAGGGATCTCCAAGGCCGGTATGGCGGTATCCGCGGCATATCTGATCGGTGTTTCTCTTTTGGTGTTCCACTTCGCGAACGGACTCTGGACCGCGGCGATCACCTGGGGCCTGACGATCTCGAAGAAGGCGCAGGAGCGGTGGGGCTACGCCTGCGCCGGGCTCGGCGTTTCGCTGATGGCGATGGCGTGGGCGGCTGTGTTCGGATTCCTCATGCTCGACCCGGCGAAGGCGAAGGAAACCGAAGATCGAATGAACAAACCCGAAGCGATGGTCGCGCCCGCGACCGCGCAGGTCCCCGTGAACTGAACGACTCATTACCGAAGGATGTACTGAAATGTCTCAGCAGCGTGTGATCGTGGTCGGAGGCGGCTTGGCGGGACTCTCCGCATCGGTGCGTGTCGCCGAGGCCGGCGTGGCGGTTGATCTCTTCTCCGTCGTCCCGGTGAAGCGCAGTCACAGCGTGTGTGCGCAAGGCGGCATCAACGCCTGTAACGAAGTCGCGCGTCAGCAGGGTTACTCGGAGTACGAACACTTCGATGAAACCATCTACGGCGGCGACTTCCTCGCCGATCAGCACCCCGTGCTCGAAATGGCGAACTGGGCACCTCGCATCATCGATCTTCTGGACCGCATGGGCGTTCCGTTCAATCGCACCAGCGAGGGATATCGAGATCTGCGCCTCTTCGGCGGTTCTCTCTTCAAGCGCACGCACTTCGCGGGCGCGACGACCGGTCAGCAGTTGCTCTACGCCTTGGATGAACAGACCCGTCGCTACGAGAGCGAAGGCAAAGTAACAAAATATGAATTCTGGGAGTTCCTCGCGCCGATCATCGCGCTCGACGGTCGCTGTGTCGGCATCGTCGCGCAGGACATGCGCACGATGCAGATCCGCGCCTTCAAGGCCGACGCGGTCGTGATGGCCACCGGCGGCTGTGGTCTCGTCTACGGCAAGAGCACCAACTCGATCATCTGCACGGGCGCCGCGGCGGCCCGCTGTTATCAATCCGGCGTCCACTACGGCAATCCGGAAATGATCCAAGTGCACCCGACGGCGATTCCGGGTGCGGACAAACTGCGTCTGATGAGCGAATCGGCGCGTGGCGAAGGCGGCCGCGTGTGGGTTCCGCGCGATAAGAACGACCGTCGCCCGCCGAAGCAGATTCCTGAGAACGAGCGTTATTACTTCCTCGAAGAGCGCTATCCCGCCTACGGCAACATCGTTCCGCGTGACATCGCGACGCGCGAGATCTTCTCCGTCTGCGTGAACGACGGCATGGGCGTCAACGGCGAGAACCAGGTCTACCTGGATCTCACCCACAAGCCCGCCGATTACCTCAAGCGCAAGCTCGAGGGCATTCTGGAGATCTACTCGAAGTTCGCAGGTGAGGATCCCTACACCAATCCGATGAAGATCTTCCCCGCCGTGCACTACAGCATGGGCGGGCTGTGGACGCAGTTCGCGAAGGGTTCATACAACCCCGCCGAGGCGCGCACGAAGCACGTCAGCGGCTCGCCCGCGCCCATCGGCGCCGCGGTCGGACAGGGCATGGCGTACGGCGATCCGATCAACATGATGACCAACGTGCCGGGCTTGTACGCCTTCGGCGAAGTGAACTTCGCCTATCACGGCGCGAACAGACTCGGCGCCAACGCGCTCTTGTCGTGCCTCTTCGACGGCCTGTTCTGCGGCGTGTCGGTCGTCAACGGCGTTCGAAACAACAAGAACGCGGAAGTTCAACAGAGCGTCTACGACGGCGCGGTCGCATGCGAAGAGTCGAAGGTCAAGAGCCTGCTCTCCACCGTCGGCAAGAGCAATGATGAGAAGCTCAATCCTTATGTGATCCACAAGGAACTCGGCGTCGAGATGACCGCCGCGTGCACCGTCGTCAAGAGCGATTCGCGCTTGAAGCAGTGCATCGCAAAGCTCGGCGAACTCAAGGATCGCTACTCCAAGTCCTCGCTGGGCGACTCGGCCGCATGGACGAACCAGTCTCTGGGCTTCATGCGATCGGTGGGCGACATGCTCGCCATCGCCGACGCCATCGCGCTGGCGAGCCTCGAGCGTCGTGAAAGCCGCGGCGCGCACTACCGCACCGACTTCACGGAGCGAAACGACGAGGAGTTCATGAAGACCAGCAAGTGCTCGTTCGTCGGTGCGACGCGCGAGTCGAAAGTCGAATTCACTCCGATCGACGCATCACTCATCAAGCCGACGGCGCGCACCTACGGCAAGAAGGATTCGGGCGGATCGACCGGTACGAAGAAAGTCGCGGATCCCGCCGCGGTTTGAGAGATTTACGAGGAAAACACCCATGACAACCACCACCGACAAGCGCTCGCTCGCCAAGCCCGGCCGTTCGGTTCTCATCAAAGTCAAGCGTTGTGAAGGCCCGGGCAAGGCTTCACGATGGGAATGTTTCAAAGTCACCGTCGATCGCGGCGCGAATGTGATCTCGGTGCTCCAGCAGATCGCCGCGAATCCCGTCACGGTCGAAGGTCAACGCACGACGCCCGTCGTGTGGGACAGCGGCTGTCTCGAAGAAGTCTGCGGCGCCTGCACGATGGTCATCAACGGCAAGGTCCGTCAGAGTTGCTCGTGTCTGATCGATGATCATGCGCCAAACGAGGGCGACACGATCACGCTCGAACCGATGAGCAAGTTTCCGGTCATTCGCGATCTGTGGGTGGATCGCGCACGACTGTTCCATAACCTCAAGCGCGTCAAGGCGTGGGTTCCGATCGATGGCACCTATTCCCTCGGTGCGGGCCCGCGTGAACAGCCTCGCGATCAGGAGACGCGCTACAAGCTCTCGGAGTGCATGAGCTGTGGTTGCTGTCTTGAGGCCTGTCCTCAGTTCCAGCAGGAACCTGATGCCAACAAGTGGGATGCATCATTCATCGGCGCGCATGCGATCAGTCAGGCGCGACTGTTCAACATGCACCAGACCGGCTCGCAGCTTGAAGGCGAGCGTCTGGATGTGCTGATGGGTGAGGGCGGCGTGTCGGATTGCGGCAACGCGCAGAACTGCGTGCAAGTCTGTCCGAAGCACATTCCGCTGACAGAGTCCATCGCCGCGATGGGACGTGCGGTCACGATCCACGGCGTCGTGAAGTTCTTCAAAGGCTGATGGATCGATCGGTCAAACACGCACGCGAGGCGCTCGAGCCTCGCGTGTTTTGTTTTTTACCCTTGCAGATCCAACCTCGGACGCTGTGGTGTTTCCGAAGGCTTGGATTGAGGAGTCCGCGGCTTGGATTCTTCAACCGCTGATTTGAGTTCCACGCGATCTTCTTCACGGTGGTGCTCTTCGTGTTTGTCGTCTTGCTTTTTGTCTTTGGGCGGTTCGCGCTTGGCTTGACGACGATCCGGATTCGCGGGCGGCAGCCCGGAAATCGGTTGGCTCGGACCTGTGCCAAACATGCCCATGTTCAGAGGATCGGCGAGAATCCCATGCGTCCTGAACATTTCGCATCGGCTCCGGCCGGTCCGCAATAAAAACACCCTCCAAAGGAGGGTGTTCATCAGTCTTGCTTGATCGCGTAGAGCCGGATCGCTTGATCTCAGCCCCCCATGATGTTGATGCCGCAGTCCACGTAAATGGTCTCGCCGGTGACGCCACGGGAGAGATCTGAGACAAGCCACACAGCCGTGTCACCAACGTCACTGCCTTCGACATTGCGACGCAAGGGCGCCTTCTCTTCGACCAACTTCGAAATCGCTTCCGCCCCGCCGACCGCCGAACTCGCAAGCGTGCGGAGGTAGCCGCCCGAAATCAGATTCACGCGGATCTTGTGCGGTCCGAGTTCGCTCGCCAGATAGCGACCGGTGGCCTCAAGCGCCGCTTTCGCCACGCCCATCACGTTGTATCCCGGCACAACCTTCTCGGCGCCGTAGTACGACATGCCCAGGATACTGCCGCCGGTCTTCGCCATGATCGGCTGGGCCTTGGCCGCAAGCGCGAGCAGAGTGAACGCGGAAATGTCCATCGCTTGCACGTACGCCGCGCGAGGCGTGGAGCAGAACTTGCCCTCTTGCAGATACTCGCGCTCTGCGAACGCGATGGAGTGGATCAGAAAGTCCATGCGATCAAAGCTCGCGGCGTATTGCTCCATCACTTGCGCGATGTCCTCGTCCTTGCTCGCATCCATGGGCGCCATCCACGGATCGGTCAAGCCGATTTCCGCGACCGAGCGCTTACAACGGTGCGCGTTGCGATCGCCCGGAAGGTGCGTGAAAGCGCAGGTTGCGCCATGTTCGGTCAGACTCTTGGCGATGTGCCACGCGTACGAACGCTCATTCGCGACGCCGACGATCAAACCCTTTTTGCCTGTCAGAAGACCCATGGTCGTGTTTCTCCGAGTGAAGACCCTCGAGGATAGGACGCTCAAATCACCTTCAGGCGCGTCAAGTCCTCGATGGGTTCATCAAATGAACAACTGCCGAAACTGAGCGCGAAACTCTCGCGTGCGAGCGCCAGATCCGTCACTTCAATCATGTGCGGGCCGCACGCAACCACGTCTTCGCTGAACTTGAACTTCGCGGGATCCTCCGTCGCCAGAATCTCCGCCGCGGCGTCGCGATCGCACCTGGAAGACTTCACCATCGCGGCGGCGAGGAAGATGTTCAAAAACCCGTGCATCACGCAGTTCGCGCTGTCCTTCTCGTAGGTCAGTCGATAACTCCCGCGGCACGGGTGATGTAAACCCGCGGTGGCCTTGAACGGAACGTCAGCGATCGCGCACGCGCACAGAAACTCCGCGATCTCGCCGACGGTGGGGAAGGCGTTGCCGACCACACCGCCCGTGCGGATCTTCGCCGCCGCCGAGTTGCCGGCGAGCGCCGCGACGAAACCGCGGCAGTCGGTTGTGACCGGAAACTCAAAGAACGGGAAGAGTCCCTCGGGCAACTCGTCGAGCGTCGCGTCGATCTGATTGACATCGGTCACCTTCAGTTCGACCATGTCGATCATCGCGCGACCGTGATCCTCCGCGGCGTGATACTCGTTGAATCCATCGATCTCATCGAGACAACGGTTGAGTTCATCATCGATCAACACGCTGAGACGCCAACGCTCGCCTTGATCCGCCTGCTCGCGGTAGCCGCTGCGCGCGAAGGTTCCCGGCATGTACGCCGCCGCAGCGGCGCTGAACTCTCGCAAGCGAGTCGCCGGACAGATGAAGCGACCCAGCATCCATTCATGCGCATCGGCGCGTGCGCGTGCGTAGGTTTCGACGGCGGGCGTCATGTCGAGTTTGGCCGGCGGAAAAAGACCCGCGTAGTCAATGAGACCTGAGAGAAGCGTGCGAGCAGTGGATGTCATCGCTTACTCCTTGAAAGGTGATCCGTTGACTCTGGCGATCCACAACTGACTGCTGGATTTCGCCTCGCCCTCGACCTTCGGGCCGCGCTGGCTGGTCCAGATCATGAACTTGCCATCGGCACTGAATGCGGGAAGCACATCCGCACCCTTGGCGCTGGTGACGCGCGCGCTTTTGAGACCCGTGACTTTCACGGTGTCTCCATGGGCGGCGTTCGCAGCGCTCGCCGCGAGCTTCTCGCGATTCAGTTCAAGCGCGAAGACTTCGTAGTTGTCGTGGCCGACTTCACTTGTCGCATAGACGAGGTATTCGCCCGAGGGATGGAAGAACGGGCACCAATTCACGTGCGCGTTATCCGTGAGTTGATACTCACGATCGAGCCCGACGGGTTCGCCCGCATCGTTGAACTTGATGTCCGCCATGAAGATCTGAAGCAGATCGTCGCCGCGGCGATCGGAGCGATAGCAGATGGACTTGCCGTCGGGTGAGTAAAAGGGCCCGCCGTCGTAGCCTTTTGCCTCGACGATCAATGTGTGTGTTTGTTTGACCGTATCGAAGATGTACAGATTCGCGTCAGGTTTGTGCGGAACATCCGCAGGGAGATCTTTCGGACGATCTTCGACGTGCGCGTACAGAATGTAACGACCATCGGGAGAGAAACTGCACTCGGCGTCATAGTTGGGTAGCGAGAACACGGGCTTCACGATTGGATCGACTTGCGTTGCTTGATGTTCTCCGCGTTCGATCGCGACGGCTTGGACGGTGGTTTCGCAAACTTCCATTTCAGACGGAAACTGCCAAACATAACGACGACTTCCGACTTGAAAGCCGGACTTTTGGTCGTCCTGCGGGCGTGTCACCGTTGATCCGAAGAGCACTCGTTGAGGCTGAGTCGGATGAAACCACCCGCAGGTGTTCGCCGAGTTTTCCGGACTGATCCGCATCGCGAGTCCGAGCGTGGAGGACTCATCCAGCGTGCAGCGCGCGATGAACATCGCATAAAACGGATCGGCATCCGCGCCCTGCTTGGGAACCTCGATCGCTTGAAAGACGACCCATTTGCCATCGGCGCTGAAATAGGACTCGCCGGCCTTCATGAACTGCCCGCGAGATGTCACTTGCGAGTGGTCCGTCAGATACGGCGCCTCTCGCGTCTTCCAATCGTCGATGGTGTCGGCGGGTTGTACTCCGAGCGCTGCGGTCGAAAGTGCGGTCAACGCGAGTGTGATTGTCATGCTGCATTGTTGGAGCGTCGAAGCGCGAAAGACGGCTATCGAACACGTTTGAATCGAGGCCCTTCTCGGGTGATCCGGCCTTGGATCTCAAGCAGCGTGAGTTGCGCGAGAACCTTCGGCGCATCCGCCCCGGTTGACTGGATCAGGTGATCGGGGCTCATCGGTTCGTTGAGCGCATCCAAAATACTGTGTGCGAGCGGGTCGGGGTTCACACCGGCCGGTAGTTCGATGGTGGCGGTGGCGTACCGATGGCCGTGAGTCCCCGAATGGACATGGTGTGCGGGAGCTTCGAGCGCCGCGATGACATCGGCGGGATCCGTGGTGAAGTGCGCACCGCCTTCTTTGAGCAACTCGTGTGTGCCACGGCTGTGGGGGCTGTCGACCCGCCCGGGCACCGCGAAGACTTCGCGCCCGTGGTCTTCCGCGGCGACTCGTGCGGTGATCAGGGCGCCGGATTTCAGTCCCGCTTCAATGACAACCACGCCGAGCGACAATCCCGAGATGATGCGATTGCGCGCCGGAAAATTCTCGGCTGAAGGAGGCGTATTCATCGGCAATTCTGAAACAAGCGCGCCGCCAGCATGCACGATCTTCTCGAAGAGATCGCGATGCTCCGGTGGATAGCACTTGGCCAGACCGCATCCCAGTACTGCGATCGTTCTGCCGCCTGCGCGAAGACATGCATGATGCGCCGCGGCATCGATTCCGCGCGCACCCCCGGACACTACCGACAGGCCCGCGCGACCGAGGACACCCGCGAAGCGCTCGGACTGCTCGATGCCGTACGCACTGCAGTCGCGACTGCCGACGATGGCGACACAGAAGCGATCCGAAGGTGCGCCGAGTGTTCCCTTGACGAACAACACGGTGGGAGAGTCGTCAAACTCGCGAAGCAGCGCGGGATAGTCGTTATCGGCGAGTGTGTAGATGCGCGTGGCGTGCTGTTGAGCCAGAACGATTTCATCTTCCGCTTGGCGCCGGGCGCGATCACGCGAAGAAACGATGGAGCGAGCGCGTGCGGCGCCGACACCTTCGAC
>JBKDPX010000210.1:0-3644 GCA_046342165.1 Phycisphaerales bacterium
CGTTTGTTCCGTGCATGACAGTCTCCATCGCGTCACCGTGTTGCGCGAAGGATATCGCCGGTCATGTATGAACGCGAGCGCGACGGACTCAGCACCCACTGTCCCATCCGGTAAAGAAAACGATGATGTCATCACCATCAACCCCGCCGGAGCGATCCACATCGGCTTCGGGAGCGCCGGAATCCCATGCGGAGAAGTATGAGATCACATCGTCACCGTCGACAGCGCCGGATAAATCGAAGTCAGCCGGACACGAGATATCCGTGACGTCGCCGGTTGCGACGATGGCGTATCCCTGCGCACCTTCATTGACGGCGGCGCCGGTCACTCGAACGGTCCATGTTCCTGATGTCACAGAAGGGATAAGAACTTGTTCAAGGTTGTTGAGGGTGTCACTTGATCCGCCGGTGACAGAAACACCGCCGGAAAAGACATTTCCGATGTAGAGATCGCCGTTGGGTGATTCAACCGACAGATCCAGGTTGTTCACGGGTGCGAAGGAGGCGTTCGCGAGAGCCGGCGCGTCCGCCCAAGCGAGGGTGATCTTCAACGGCTGTCCCGCGGCGACCGACAGGGTCCAAACGTGTTGGTCGCCGGTGTTGAGCGCGCGTGAATCGGTGTTGCGTTGATCGCGCAAGGCCAACAAACGCGAGTCACCTTGGAAATACGCCGAGTTTCCGGCGTTGACGCGTCCCCATCCTTCCCGCGTGTTCGGAAAGTCTGTGACGCCGGTCATGTCGGTCGCACCGTTGACAAGCATCGCTTTGAGTAATTGCCCCGTCGGGACTCGAGCGTCGATCGCGTTCGCGACCCCTGACGGATAGAACCCGTCAGTGAAGTACTGACGCAACAACACGGCGGCGCCGGACACACCGGGCGCAGCCATCGAAGTTCCGGTCTGAGCGATTCCGGCACAAGTGGTGGAAGTGTTGCTTGATGAGATGATGTTACATCCCACGCTTGTGATTTCAGGTTTGCGTCGGCCGTCTTCGGTCGGTCCTGCTCCGCCGACACACATGGTCTCTTCAGCGCCGAACCCGCCGGCCGCACTCACGGCGAGTGAGTTCTTTGCGTTTTCCGGGTTGTACACGATGGAGGAGTTGGTGACCGAGTGAATGATCAGATTGTCTTCTTGATCGTGTTGAAACGCATCGATCGCACGACAAGGTCCGTCGTACGCACGAATGCCGTCGGCGCCCCAACTGTTGTTGTGTACTCGAGCACCTTGAGAAGCATGAAGATTGAAGCGATCGAACATCGATGTTTCGGTCGCGCTTGGGTGAATGTTGTACACGATCTTCGACAGATAGGCGATGCCGCGCGAATCGTTGAAAAGACCGCTGTCACCCGCAACGGTTCCGGCGACGTGTGTGCCGTGACGCACGGAACCGAGCGTGGTGTTGTACGAGAGAAGTTTGCGGTGATTCGGTCCCGGTGCGTCGCCTTCCGGATCGGAGAACGAGCAGTGGTCTTTGTTGATGCGGCTGTCGATCACGCCGACGATCTGAAACTCGCCGCGGATGCCACGGTCATAGAAGGGGGTGTTTGATCCGCTCGCGGATTGCACGTGACCACGAAGCGTGTTGTTGCTGCGCAGCGTGAACTCGGAAAATTCCTCGACAAACTGAACTTCACCGCGCTTGGCGAGTGTCATCACGGCGGCTTCGTTCAAACTCGCGGTGATGCAGTAACCGCGAGAGACGAACTCGCGGCTTGAGACGGCGCCACCGTTTGCTCGCACCGCTTGCACAAGCGCGTCCGGTGATTCACCCTCAAACAACCAGAACGTCACGACACGCACACCGCGCTTTGCGAGTTGGGCGCGAAACGGATCCACCCAGCGTCGCTGCGGGGCAAGTAACTCCGGTGCGATCTTCCATTCGTCGCGATAAGAGACAACCCGTCGAATCCAGTCCAAGCCTTCGAACGCTTGTGCGGGATCGTTCGGTGTTTGAACGAGAAGCGAGTTGGTAGGAAGATATCCCGCCACGCGAATGCCGCGCTCCGCCAGTTGTAAGCGGCGCGATGGTGTGCAGGGGCCGAGCATCTCAATGACACAATGTGTCGTGACGGACTTGTGATGCTCTCGAACATCCGGCAACGAGGACAGGTCGACATCACCGGTTCGCAGTTGCAAGAATCCCGGCCGGGAGATCACAGTCGGAACAACAAGATCCGAAGCGTGCGTAGGAACAGCCGACCCTGCGCACAGCGACAGAGCGACGATGAACATCCGCTTTGAACTCATCCGTTCCATTGATGTACCGAGCAATTTTCCAAGGATTGAATCGACCTTCACACCGACATACTTCTGTACGAGTCGGCGTTCACTGTGTTTCCGATTCGCGATACGGAAAAGATCGGGTTTTGTAAGGTGTTATGCGACTTTCCGTTTGAAAATACCTCCGATGGCCATGCGCCAGGTTGATGTGCCGGTGAGACCCATGGCGCCGAGCGCGTGTTCCGTGCTGGGTGATGTGTTGAAGCGTGAGATCAGACCGGTCGCCCGCAGCACTCCGAGTGCGTGTGGTGACAAACCTGTGATGAACAAACCGCCGCCCTTCGAAACACAATGTGTTGAAAGCGCAAGCAGTGTGTTGATCCAAGAACAATTGAATGACACAAGACCGGCGACATTCAGAATCACTCTTCCGTCATGGCGATCGGCGGCGTCGATAAATGCCTTGCGAAGCCTATCGGCATCATGCTCCCGAACCTCCTGTTCTCGCATGTGCAACAACGCAACACCCCACTTGGTCGTGGATTCGAAAAACGAACCTGTGCTGTCCCGAACCTCCGCGGTCATCATGAAACCCCCTTCCTGTGTTTCACCCAAAGCATGAGATTTGCCCGGATGACCGGCCAACCAAACGGGGTTTTCAGCGGTTGAATCGGTTCGGTTGTGATGTTTGTGACGGAAACAACACCCGGGCGCATCTCAGACGGGCGCGTCAGGTTTGGGCTCTGTTCAAACACATTGATCTTGAAGAGTCCCTACTCGATGGGATAAAACTCTCGCCCGTGATGACGGGCTCGGAGGTTGTTGATATGAGTCAACCGTTGATCGATTTGAAGGGATTGACGAAGCGGTTCGGAGCTGGCGACGGCATTCTTGCCGTTGATGATCTGAGCTTCCAGGTGAATCCCGGTGAAGTGTTGGGATTCCTCGGACCCAACGGCGCCGGCAAGAGCACCACCATGAAGATGATCACCGGATACCTCGCGCCCACCAAAGGCACCGCGATCATCTGTGGTCATGATGTGTCACAGAATCCGATTGAGGCCAAGCGCTGCATCGGATATCTGCCCGAAGGCGCGCCGCTGTATGCGGAAATGACGCCGCTCTCGTTCTTGAACTTCATCGCGGACGCCCGCGGGTTGTCGGGTTCGGAGAAGGAGAAGGCGGTCAAGCGTGCGATCGAACGAACATCACTCAACGGTGTGTCGCACCAACCGATTGACACTTTGTCCAAGGGCTTCAAACGCCGCGTCGGACTGGCTCAGGCGATACTTCACGAACCGGCGGTATTGATTTTGGACGAACCGACGGACGGGCTTGATCCAAACCAGAAGCATGAGGTTCGTCAGTTGATTCGAGAGATGGCGGCGCAATCCGGCAAGGCGATCGTGCTCAGCACGCACAT
>JBKDPX010000211.1:0-14803 GCA_046342165.1 Phycisphaerales bacterium
CCGTGGTCCGGCGTACTCGGCCAACGGTTCCGGCGCGACGATCACCTGGGTTCTCGTGGCTTCGACCACGAACCCCGGCGGTGGCGCGACCCCGATCGGCGTGGGCTCGAACACGCTCGCCATCCACGGTGGTCGTACCACCTGGGAAGGCAACGTCTCCTACAACGACAACCACGTGACCTTTGAAACCCGTCCCGATCCCGAGACGGTCCCCTTCACCTTCACGGGTCTCCCGGCGACCAGCCGTACTCAGTTTGACAACGTGTTTGTCAACGAGAACGACAGCGCCCGCACTCCGCTCGCTGAAACGTGCAACGTTCAGAGCGGCGCGACCGACGGTCTCCAGAACAACAACTTCCTGCGTTCCTACGCGGGCGGTACTCAGACCGTCAGCGGCACCGTCACCGGTCCGCTGGTGGCGATCCAGCCCTGGTACGACTAATTCAGTCGACTTGGGTTGATGGAATCGTCTATCTGACAGGCCCCGCTTCGGCGGGGCCTGTTCTTTTTGAATGACGCTCCCGATCCATCGGTTCGTATCTTCTTCATGTACAATCCAACGACCGCATCTCGGAGTGTCGCCGTGTCCGTTCAGCATCTCAAGTCTTTCGCGATGGTGACACTTTGCATTGTCGCCGGTTGCTCCGATCGAGCACCCGGGCCGCGCCCCATCATCACGACGCGAGTTCTCGGCGAGGTCGGTTCGTCACCAGGGCAGTATTCCTATCCCCGCGCGATGGAAGCCTCGGACGACAGTCTTTGGATCATCGACAAGCAAGCTCGTGTTCAGCGCATCGATCCGACATCAGGGCGCGCGCGCGGCGAGTGGCAGATGCCTGAATGGGAAATGGGCAAGCCCACCGGCATCGGGATCTGGAATCCGACCGACGCAGACGGCGATGAGATCATCTTTGTTCCTGACACCCACTACTTCCGAGTGATGGTGTATCGCGCGACGGACGCGAAACCCGGCATTCACTCGATTCGAGCCACGACCGGAACGGCGGAACCCGGAAGTGAAAGCAAAGCGGCCAAATCACCCGAACCGCTTGCAAGATTCGGAACCTACGGCCAGGGACCGGGACAGTTCATCTATCTCACCGATGTGGCGCTCCTCGCCGCAAAAGACGGAACCCGCGTGGAACGCCTGTATGTGAGTGAATACGGCGGCAACGACCGTATCAGCATCTTTGAGCCTCCTTCCGACATCACCGCTTCAGGAGGCGAGTACCGATTTATTCGCAGCTTCGGTCGGTTCGGATCAGGATCAGATGCGACTGACATTCAGTTCAATCGTCCACAGAGCATGGTGATCGATTCGGTCAATCGCGAACTCATCGTGACTGACTCTTGCAACCATCGCATCGGAAGATTCACCCTTGACGGGGAGTTGATTGCGTGGATCGGCGGTCCGGCAACCGCGGATGACGCTCCGGGTTCGTTCATGTATCCTTACGGAATCACACTGCTCGGAGACGGCACCGCCATGATCGCGGAGTTTGGGAACAATCGCGTTCAACGAATTCGGTTGAGCGACGGTTCATCTCTCGGCGTGTTCGGTGGACCCGGGCGAGAGCCGGGCAGACTCGCGACCCCGTGGGCCGTGTCGATCGTCGGCGACGAAGCGTTCGTGCTGGATTCAGGAAACAATCGCATCCAGGTGTTTGAGAAGCCGGATTGATCGAATGACGAAACATGCGGAACAACTTCAGTGGCACTCGCGCTCGCCGGATCGGGCGGGTGCGCTGTGATGCTGGCTTCGCTGCAAGTCGGACCGATCGGTTTCGAACAGCCCGCTTGGCTGCTGCTGATTCCCGCGCTCGGCGGCATCGCGTTTCTGATGGGTTTACGGAGCCTGGCCGGACTTTCGCCCGCGACGAAGTGGGCTGCGTTGATCGCTCGATTGCTCGTGATCGCGCTCTTTTCCGCAGCGGTTGCCGAACCGCAGTGGCGCAAGGAATCCAAAGACGTCTCGGTTACCGTCGTGCTCGATGCGAGCGAATCGGTTCCATCGCAATTGCAGAACGATGTCAAGCTTTATGTCGAAGCCGCTGCGGAAGGGCAAGGCAAGGAGCCCGACGACCGACTCGGTTTCGTGACCGCCGCGCGCAACGCCTTCGTCCAAGCACTGCCGACTCGCCTTTTCTCCAAACTTGAGCAACAGCACATCGGTGCGGTGGATGGCACGAACCTTGCCGCGGCTGTGCGTCTGGCGATCGCGGTGTTGCCGAAGGATGCCGCGAATCGCATCGTGCTCGCGACCGACGGGAACGAAACGGCGGGCAATCTGCTGCAAGCCGCCGAAGCCGCGAAGGCCCTTTCGATTCCGATCGATGTTCTGCCGCTGCGTTACAAGTACGATCGTGAAGTGTTGGTTGAACGATTGACGGCCCCGGCCGCGGCGCGCGAGGGTGAAAATCTCGCTGTCAAAGTCGTCCTGCGCGCGATCGCGCCGACGGAAGGCCGACTTGTGATCTTGCTGAACGGGGAGACCATTGCAAGTTCTCCCGTAAGTCTCAAACCGGGACTGAACGCCTTCACGCAGTTGGTCGCCGCGCAGGAAGCGGGACCGCAGAACTTCGCGGCGGTTTTCGAACCGGCGACGTCAGGCGGCAAGCCGGTCGGCGATTCCGTCGTTGAAAACAATCGAAGCGAGACGGTGACGTTTGTGTCGGGCGAAGCGAAGGTGTTGGTGCTCGCCGATACGCCGGAAGCCGCGGCACCGCTGCTGCGCGTGTTGGCTGAAAGCAAGATTCAAGCTGAACTGAGGACCGGGGGAAACGCTCCGTCAACGCTCACCGAATGGAATGCGTATGACGCGGTGATCCTGATCGATCAGGAGTCGTATCCATTCAGCCAGAAGCAGCAGGAAGACATGCGCCAGTACGTGCACGACACGGGCGGCGGGCTCTTGATGGTGGGCGGTCCCAACGCGTTCGGCGCGGGCGGATGGATCGGCTCGCCGCTGGAGGATGCGCTTCCGATCAAACTCGATCCGCCGCAGAAGCGGCAGATGCCTCGCGGCGCACTTGCATTGGTGATGCACTCCGTCGAAATGCCCGAGGGCGTGTTCTACGGGAAGAAGGTGTGCGAGCAAGCGGTCAATGCGTTGTCGCGCCTGGATCTCGCGGGGATCATCGAATACGGCTGGAACGGCAATACGGAATGGGTTCACAAACTTGCGCCTGTCGGCGACGGAACGGCGATCAAGCGATCGATCCAAAATCTCGTCTTCGGCGACATGCCGGATTTTTCCCCTTCACTCGAACTCGCGCTCGAGGGGTTGACCAAAGCCGAAGCCGGTCAGCGTCACGTCATCATGATTTCCGACGGTGATCCGAGTCCGCCGTCGTCCGCACTGCTCGATCGATATGTGAAGGCGAATGTTTCGATCTCAACTGTCGGCGTGTTCCCGCACGGCGGGGGCGACACGAGCCGCATGCAGTGGATCTCGCGATACACCAAGGGCCGACACTACCACATCGATACACAAAGGGCGCTCGCTTCGCTCCCGCAGATTTTCATCAAGGAAGCGCAGACGGTGCGTCGAAGCCTGATCTGGGAAGGGCAGCCTTTCCAGCCGACGATGACGGGATTCAGCGAATCGATGAGAGGAATCACCTCCGTTCCACCGATCTCGGGATATGTGGTCGCAGCCGAACGCGAGGGTCTGTCGGTTGTTTCGCTGAAGGGCAAGGAAGGCGATCCGATACTCGCTCAATGGCAGTACGGCTTGGGCAAGGTCGTGACATACACATCCGATGCATCGACGCGATGGAATCCGGATTGGATGGCTTGGGCGAACTTCCGAGCATTTTGGGAACAGCACGTTCGCTGGAGCATGCGCCCGTCCGGCAACGGCAACGTTCGCGTCACGACGGAGAACAAGGGCGATCAGACATTGATCACGATGGAAGCCTTCGATCCGGAAGGTGAACGACTGAACTTCGCAGTGGTTCGAGGTCGTCTCGCGCTTCCGGATGGAAAGGGCGAAGATGTTGTTCTCAAGCAAGCGGGTCCGGGCCGCTATACGGCGAGTGTCCCAACTGAGTTGGCGGGTTCTTATCTTCTGAATCTTCAGTATGCGGCGCCTGATCCGAAGAACGACGACAAGCCTTTGCAGGGCTCGGTGCAAGCGGCGATCAGCAGGCCGTTCGCGGATGAGTATCGCACATTGGAAGACAACACGCCGCTCCTGACTCAAGTGGCGGAGATGACCGGCGGGCGGGTGCTGACGGGCGACTCGAAGATCGATCGTCTGTGGGAGCGCGAGGGATTGAAGATGCCGGTGGCATCGAGAGCGATCTGGCTCTACGCGGTGTTGATCGGCATGGCCTTGTTCCTGGCGGATGTCGGCATTCGACGCGTTCGCATCGACATCCCTGCGATCACCCAAGCCTTCCTCGGACTTTTCGGCAAGGCCCGCTCCACGCAGACCACACAGTTGTCGGGCCTCCGAGCCGCGCGCGAGAAGGCCCAAGCGCGCATGACCGAGCGGGGCGCGGGTGAAGGCGTCGAGGCACTCACCGCGGAAGCAAAGCGTGCGGTGCAGGAAGCCGAGCGCAAGGCTCGAGACACCGCAAAAGTGAAATTCGAAGCAAGCGCGGAACAGATCAAGAAGTCGTCGGGTGATATCGCCATCGGCGGCGCCGACGCAAAGCCCGAACAGATCAAGCCCAAGGCCCCGCCTCAGGCTGCACCCGAGAAACCGAAGCCCGCTCCACAGGACGGCATGAACAGACTACTGCGCGCCAAGAAAAAGGCGCAGGATGAAATGGACGGAGAGAAGAACGGCTAAGCGCGGCATGACATGCGCGCAGGATTTTTGAAAGGAACGACAGATGGCAACCAACGACATCAAGGGTGAAACACCGGCCGAAGTGAAGGAACAGTGCGAGAAGTTCCGGGCGACCTTTCAGAAACTCAAGGCTGAAATCGGCAAGGTCGTGGTCGGTCACGGCGATGTTGTCGAAGCCGTCTTGATGTCGCTGTTCGCAGGCGGCAATGTGCTGTTGGAGGGTGTCCCGGGTCTCGGCAAGACCTTGCTTGTTCGAAGCCTCGCGCAAACGCTGAGCCTGCCGTTCAGCCGCATTCAGTTCACACCGGACTTGATGCCGGCGGACGTCATCGGGACGAACATCGTGATGGAGGATCCCGATACCGGACGCCGCAAGTTCGAGTTTCAACGCGGTCCTATTTTCGCTCAAGTGGTTCTTGCCGATGAAATCAACCGCGCGACTCCCAAGACGCAGTCGGCCCTGCTCGAAGCGATGCAGGAGCGAAGCGTCACCGTCGCAGGCGTGTCGTACAAGCTCGACAAGCCGTTCATCGTGCTGGCGACACAAAACCCGATTGAACAAGAAGGCACGTATCCGCTCCCTGAAGCACAGTTGGATCGCTTCATCTTCAAAATCGTCGTCGGCTACGGCAAACTCGACGATCTCATGACGATTCTCGATCGCACCACCAGCACATCCGATGCGGATTGCTCGAAAGTGCTTGACGGCCCCACCATCATCGAGATGCAGCGCCTCGTCCGCGGCGTGATCGTCGCGCCGCATGTGAAGGAGTATGTTGCGCGTCTGGCGATGGCGACACATCCGGGCGGCCAATTCGCCGCCGGAGGCGCGAACGGTCCAACGAACAAGTACATTCGTTGCGGCAGTTCGCCCCGCGGCGCACAGGCGATGATGCTCGGAGCGAAAGTCGCGGCGCTGATCGACGGTCGCTATCACGTGTCATTCGCGGACATCAAGAAAGTCGCGAAAATGTGCCTGCGCCACCGCGTGTTGATGAACTTCGAAGCCGAGGCGGATCGTATTGACCCGGATGATCTCGTGACCAAGATTCTGGAGCTGACGCCGACGGAACCCGTCAAGGTCGTGGCGAACGTGTGAACATGACGGAATCGATCTTCCAATTCCCGCACGCTTGCTCGGAGGTTTCAGCATGCTGAGAACTCCGACAAAGGTGCGCCCGCGCACACTCGAAGACCTGCTGACGGCGGATCTGATCTCGAAGATCGAGCCGCTTGATCTCTCGAGCCGGAAGGTGTTTTTCGGCAAGCTCAAGGGAGAGCGACGCTCGAAAAAGCGCGGCGAGAGCGTCGAGTTCGCGGATCATCGTCCGTACGTCACCGGCGACGACCTCCGACATATCGACTGGAACATCTTCGGTCGCCTTGACAAGCTGTTCCTCAAGATGTTCCTCGAAGAGGAAGATCTATCACTGCATGTGGTGATCGATGCGAGCGAGTCAAGCGATTGCGGTGATCCATCGAAGTTCCTGTTCATGCAAAAAGCCGCGATGGCGCTGTCATACCTCGGCTTGATCAATCTCAATCGCGTCGCGGCGACCGCGATGGGCGGCGCCATTCGCTCGTTCACGACTTCCGACGAAGAGCACCCCCCCGTGAACACGAGCGATATCGGCGCCTCCATCCGCGACTTGCGCGGTCGACGACGCATTCAGGAGATGGCGCGCTGGCTGTGTGCGCTCGAGCCGACGGGATCATTCAACTTCGCGGAAGCCGCGCAGCGCATCGCGCTCTCGCGACGCGGCAAGGGCATCATGCTGGTCTTCTCCGACTTCTTCTTCAAAGACGGCTTCGAGACCGGACTGAAGATGCTGGTCGGGCGAGGCTACGACGTCTTTTGTATCCAGGTGCTCAGTCCGCAGGAGATCGAACCTCCGCTCACGGGTGATTTGAGGCTGAGAGATGTCGAAGACGGTGACAGTGCGGAAGTCACGATCTCAGCGCCTTTGCTCAAGCGTTACAAAGCGAATCTCGCTGCATACTGCGAGTCATTGCGCGAGTTCTGCGCGAGACGGGACATGACACTGCTCACCGTACGCAGTGACACGCCGGTGGATGTTCTGATGCTGGATTACCTGCGAAAGAAAGGGGTGGTCCGATGACATGGCTCACCCCCGGCTTGGCGGCTCTTGCCGGCGCGATCGCTGTTCCGACGCTGCTGATCCTGTACTTTTTGAAGCTGCGCCGCCGCGATCTGGAAGTTTCAACGACGCTGCTGTGGAAGAAAGCGATTCAGGATCTGCAGGCCAACGCGCCATTCCAAAAGCTTCGCCGAAATATTTTATTGATCTTACAACTGCTCGTTCTCGGCGCACTTTTGGTCGCGCTCGCTCAGCCGCAGATGAAAGGTCTCTCGCTCTCGAGTTCAAAGCATGTGATCATGCTTGACCGATCGGCGAGCATGACTGCTACGGATGAGACGGATGGCGGCGCCGCGCCGGTCTCTCGTATGGATGCGGCCAAGAAGCAGGCGATGGATTTGGTTGAGCAACTCCGTGAGGAGGGCTTTTGGAGCGCGACTTCGGCTGATGAAGCGATGGTGATTGCGTTTGATTCGCAAGCGGAGGTCCGTCAGACCTTCACAAGCGACAAGCGATTGCTCAAGCAGGCGATTGAATCGATCTCGACGGTCGAGGGCCCCACCGCCGTCGAGGAAGCGATGAGGCTCGCACGAGCCCACGCACCGCGAAAGTTCGTCGAAGGCCAGGCGATCGACGGCTTGGATTCGGGCGATCCACTGCAGATTCATGTGTTTTCCGATGGTCGAATGCCTGACTCGAACAAAGCGAAGCCGGGACCGCAGGACTCGGTGGTGTATCACCGATTGGGCAAAACGGATTCGCCGAACGTCGGCGTGACATCCATTCGCGCGGAGCGGTCATTCGACAATCCATCGAAACTGAGTGTTCACATCGGTCTCTCGAATGCGACGATGAGCGAGCGATCGGTTGAGGTTGAACTTCTGCTTGACGGCGAGATCGCGGGCATCAAATCGACCACGCTCGCTGCGGCGAAAACGGATGAATCAACAAAGGATGCCACGGGGAAGGCCAAGGCGATCGCAGGAAGCGGCGGCGTTGTCTTCCAAATGGATCGCATCGAAGGTGCGTTGATCGCCGCGCGACTGCGCGAACCAGATACCGGCGAAGGCTTGCGCGATGATGTGCTCGCGCTCGACAATCGCGCGTGGACAGTCCTGCCGCCCGCAAAGCGTTTGGCTGTCGCGGTGGTCAGCGATCGCATCGATCGCGGCCTGATTCTCGCGGTTCTTGAGGGATTGCCGCTCTCTCGCCTTACGGAGTTGACTTCGACCCAATACGAGGACCTCGCGCGGCGCGAGAAACTCGGCGAGTACGACGTCATCGTGCTTGATTCCTATCTGCCGAAGGTGACGGATCCTGATGCACCGGGATTGCCGCCGGGAAGATATCTTGTACTGAATGCGGTTCCGCAGGGAACTTCAGGACTCGTAGATGAGGGAGACGGCGGCACGACGGGTATCGTGGATTGGTTACGCGATCACCCGGTACTGCGCGGCGTATCACTGGATTCGATGTTGATCGCCAAGTCACGGAAGGTATCGCTCAAGCCAGGTTCGATCTCCCGCGCCATCGCATGGGCGGAACAAGGACCGTCGATCATTGAAATCACGAAGGCCGATACGCGTGCGCTTGTCGTCACTTTTGATGTCATTCAGACCAACTGGCCGTTTGATGCCGGATTCGTGGTGTTCTTCGGCAGCGCGATTCGCGCACTCGGAGATGATACGAGCGTGGGCGTGATGCCTCGCTCGGTGCAACCGGGATCGGTTCTCTCGGATCGCATTCCGTCGGATGCGTCAAGCGTGGAAATCACGATGCCGGGCGGGGCCACGCAACGACTGACGCCTGCGTCCGACGGTCGCATCGTATTCGGACCGGTCGCTCGCACCGGCGTGTACGAGGTTCGCTGGAGCGGTACACCGGGCCCGACGGACGTCACCGACGGTGACAAAGCACTGCGCGTGTTCACATCGAATCTCAGCGACGCGGAGGAGTCTGATGTCGCCGCGGCCGAAGATGTCTCGCTTGCGACGAAAGTCGTCGCGGCATCGCAAGAGCGCGTCGGAGCAAGCGATCAACGCATGTGGCCGTGGCTCGTGCTTGCCGCGTTGCTGGTGATCATGCTTGAGTGGTTCGTGTACAACCGGAAGGTGCATATTTGAAGCTCGTGTCGTACATACTCACGACGATCGCCGGCATGCTCACGCATGTCGCAACCGCACAGAATCTGCAAATCGACAGTGTGCAGTTCGGATACTCCAACACGGTGTTCGCCGATCGATACACGGTATTGAGATTCATGCTGTCCAGCGGTGAACAACCGTGGTCCGGGAGCATTTCTGTTCGGCTCAGGCAGGACAGCACGCAAGAAGCGGTCTATTCCACACGATTTTCGACCACTCCCGGAATCTCCACTCCGCTTGAACTCCCGGTTTTGATGCCCTCTTTTTGGAGCAATCTCGAGTTCATCGCGGCGAGTGAGCAGAAGACAATTCGATTCGATGTTCAGCAGTACGGAGCCGGAGCGACCGGGGTGATTTCCGCTCCGGCGATGCCGACGAGCAGTTTGTCACCCATCCTGATCGCGGGAGAAACCTCGGCGAATGAGGTGCTTTCGCGGCAGGATGCTTTCGGCGGCGTGACGGAGGCTGTCGCGCTTCCGACGGCGAAGGAAGAAGATTCGACGCGGAACGCGAATCAATCGAGTTTCAGGTTCGAAACCGGTCCCGTATATCAACTTGCGGAGAACGGGCTGCCGTTGCATATGGAGGGATTCGATCAGTTTGCCGCGGTGGTCGTGAGCGAGCGTGCGTGGATGACTCAGTCGCGCGCATCGAAGGAAGCGTTGGTTCGCTGGGTAATCAGCGGGGGCAAACTGCTCGTATCACTGGATACCGCCGGAGCGACACCGATCGCTCTCTTTCCGGAGTTCGAGCCGTTCCTGCTGAATGCACTCACACTGAACGACTCACGAGAGATTACTGCGGACGCACATATCTCGACCGTCGGAAAGGGTGAGGCGGAAGTTGCGCCCGCGCTCACGACAACACAATCCCGCACCGTCACATTGACCGATGAAGGACGCAGTCGAGGGTGGTCGCTCGAATGGAAGACGACCGACGGTGATGGATTGCTCGCTCGCGGACCGGTTGGATTCGGGATTGTCGGATTTCTGACCATTGATCCGAAGCACATGATCTCCGTCACCGAAGTGAACGCCCCAATCGCCCGCAGATTGCTCTGGGAAGATGCAGTGCGAGTCGTCGCATCGCGTGACGGTCTGGGCAGATCGAACAAGAACAACACGTCGAACGGATTCTGGTACTCCGGAGCAACAACTGGTCCGAGTGTCTCGACACAGCAAGCATTGACGGCGGCGCTGGAGAAGGTCACACCTGTTCAACCTCTGGGCATCAGCGTGTTCGTCATCTTGATCGTGATGCTGATGTTCCTTGGCATCATGATCGGTCCCGGTGACATGCTGATCCTCAAGCGATTCGAATTACGACATCGTTCGTGGCTGACGGCGTGCGTCTGGATCGCACTGGCCTCTCTGGTTGCGGGCGTTCTCCCGCTTTTGCTTCGAGACGGACGTCATGGCTACTCGTTGCTGTCGGTTGTCGATGTCCTTCAGCGCGGCGACGGAACCTCGCTTACTTCGCGCACTGGAGTGGTCGGCATGTTCGGGGGTCGCCCGGATCTTCTTCCTCTTCCAAAAGTTCAGCAGAACACGAGATGGCGAGGAATCTCGTCCACGCAGCAGGATGCCACGCGCACCTTCGAGCCTTTGCGATTCCTCAGCGGAGAGATCGGCGAGGCGGGGTCTCGCGCAGCCCTTCTCAACGCTCCCGGAGATCCGCCGTCACTGCGGATCGGCCAGTGGAGCTTCCGCACGATGATGTTCAACGAACCGGCCCGGTTCGTCGACACCGGATTGCCGCGAGTGCGTGTTCGAAGGGACAACTTCGGCGTCATGCTCGAGGTCGCGGGGATTACGAAGGCGACACAGGCGCAGGTGAAACTCGATGGACACACATACGACATCAGTCTGAAGCAAGAGAACGAGAAGTGGATCGGCGCGCTCGAACTGAGTGATGTTTCGGACGAGGAACCGACGGAGATCACGCAGAGTTTCATGTCAACGGATGACGCGCAGATCGTGAATGCATCGGCAATCCCGTCGCCCGATCTTCGTCCGCTCGGGATGCAGTGGGCGGAAGACCGGGCGGATGCATTCCACACCGCGGAACACGATGGGAACTTCGCGCTCGTTCTGTTGGAAACGCGATCCGACGTGATCGACGGTGTCACGGAGAGCATCGGCGAAAAAGGTCAGACAAACCAGATCATCATTTATCGCATCGCGGCACCCGTGGAGAGAATCACACAATGATTGAAACACACCTGCTCACCAAGCATTACGGATCGCTCTGCGCACTCGACAAGCTCACGCTGAACATCGGCCCGGGCGAAGTCTTCGGTTTCATCGGGCCCAACGGCGCCGGCAAATCGACGACGATGAAGATCCTTTCGTGCCTGATGAAGCCCGACAGCGGGATGGCCGCCGTCGCCGGATTCGACATCGCGACACGCGGGGATGACATTCGACGCGTCATCGGTTACATGCCTGACTTCCTCGGCGTCTATGACGACCTGACGGTGGATGAGTATCTGCAGTTCTTCGCAGCGGCGTTCAACATCCCCCGCCGCGATCGCATGCGAATCGTCGATGAGGTGCTTCAGTTGACTGATCTGCGAGAGAAGCGTCACGCATTCGTGGACTCGCTCTCCCGCGGCATGCAGCAGAGACTCGGCGTCGCTCGCGTGTTGGTGCATGATCCGAAGGTGCTCTTTCTCGATGAACCGGCGAGCGGACTGGATCCTCGCGCACGGATCGAGATGCGGAGCCTTCTGCTCGAACTCGGCAAAATGGGCAAGACACTCATGGTGTCATCCCACATTTTGTCCGAACTCGCCGAAATGTGCACGAGCATCGGAATCATCGAGCGCGGCAAGCTTCTGTACAGCGGTTCGATCAACGATGCGTTCGAGCGAACCAAGAAGATCTCCGGCGTCTCGGAGCGCATTCGCATCACGCTCGAGGATGACGGCGTGCCGACGGACATGATCATTCCGAAGCTGCAGGCCGACCAACGCGTGCTTCGAGTCGTGGCGGACGCGGAACGACCACTTGAATTCGTGGTGGAACTGAAGGAAGGCAAGCCGGGCCATCATTTCCTGATCGAATCCGTCATCACATCCGGCGGTCGCATTTCGAGTTTCAAGGCCGAAGACATCAAGCTGGAGGACGCGTTCCTCAAGCTCACGACGGGAGCGTTGCAGTGACGCAACCAATTCCGGAATCCGTGATCAAGTCGCGAAGATCGCTTCTTGAGCGCGCATTCGCCGCGCTCAATCCGCGCAAGTATCTGACCGGTATTCCGGGCCCGATTTTTCGCAAGGAAATGCTCGTCAATTCGAGGCGCAAGTCCACCTACATCCTGCGAGGCGGATTCGTCCTCATCGTCGCGGCATTGATGGCATTCATGCTCATGGTCAGCCTTGGCGGGAATGCGTCGATCAGCGATGCCGCGAAGCTTCAGCAATATCAAACGATCGCGCCGAACGTCACGCAACTCGTGAGTTGGTGCATGTTCGTCGTGTTGTCACTGATGGCGATCACCAAGGGTGGTTCTTCCATCTCCGACGAGCGGAGAATGGGCACGCTGAGCGCGTTGATGACCACTCCGCTCAGCGCGTGGCAGATCGTGATCGGCAAGCTCTTCAGCGCAACGGCCGAATTGATGCTCATCGGGCTTTCGACCATTCCGGTATTGCTGGCGGTACGCGCCTTCGGCGGCGTGACGGCGATGACGGTGTTGATCGCCGCGGGATTCACGCTGATCCACGCCTTGTTTTGCGCCACGGTTACGATGGCGTGGTCAGTGTCGGCGAAGACGGCCAACGCGGCTGTCGTGCGGGGGTTTCTCACGATTCTGCTGTTCCAACTCGGGATTCCTCTGATTGCAATGATCGCGGACACGATTGTGAGAGACGTGACAGGCACGGGAATCTCAGCGATCACCGCGAATCGGTTCGGAGTGGGAATAGCGCCGGAAGTTCTCTTCGGAGTGACGCTTTCGCCATTGAACTTCGGATTTGCGATCTCGGGTGACGCAAGCATTTTGCCGCCCGGTTCACCGCGGACACTGATCTTCATCCATCTGGGATATCTGTTGCTCCTGACCGGCATCTTTTTTCTCTCGACGGTCGCACTTTTGCGTCGCAGACTTTCTCGTGACATGGATGGAGCGCCTGATCGCGGGCAATCGACGGCAATGGTCGCATCGACGCCGACCCCCGACGGCCCGGCGAGCAACGAACAAACTGAGTTGGCATCGAGAATCGATGCCGCGCGCAGCCGCATTGTCGGCGATGCGCCGGTGATGTGGCGCGAGATGCAACAGGGCGCGTTCAAGAAAAAGCGCGTGATGGTCATCGCCAGCATTCTGATCGGCGTCTTGATGGTGTGGGCGTACTCCAAGACCGACATGAATGACCAAGCGTTGCAGGTTCCCGTCATGATCGTCGGCGCGTTGTGTATCATCGCGTTCGCAGCGGCGACCACCACAGGGTCCTTCGCAACCGAGCGTGAAAGCCGAACGTGGGACACGCTCGTCACCACACCTCTGAGCGCGAAAGACATCGTGCATGGAAAGTTTTTCGGTGCGCTGCGTCGCCAGTGGTTCCTGCCCGCCATCCTTGCGACCCACGGGCTCATCAGCCTCATCGGCGGCGGATTCGATCCTCTGGTAATCCTGATTATTCCGATTTTGCTGGGACCCGTTGTGTTCCTCACGGCGACGGGATGTCACTTCGGGCTCATATTCAGAAAGGGAACCATCGCTTCCTCGGTGAACTTCGTCATGGCGATCGTTCTGTTCGCGATCGTGCCGCTCATGTTCGGCATCGCCTCGAGTTTCACTGCCGGACAGAGCCTGTCCGACAAGATTCTGAGTGTGTCGCTCCTTCCGAATCCCCTGCCGATGACCGTGATCACCCTCGAAGCCGTCATCACGGGAAGCTGGCGTTACAACCAACAGATGACACACCCCTTCCGGGTGTTTGACCTCGGAAGTTACTCGGCGCTGGAGTACAGCTTCCTGATTCTGGGGGTGTTTGCAGGCTATCTGGCTGCCACGGTGTACATGGTGAAGCTATCGGTCCGCCGGTTGGCGAACGAAACAGGTCGATTGGGATAAGCTGATTTTCCAGGCAACCCACGCTCACCCTGAAGAGGCTTTCACGCCGATATTTCAGGTATGCCGCTCGGCGATCTGCATCGGTTCTCGCTGTCCATTGGCGTGGCAAGCGCCGCGGGTCTCGCCGTGCTCGCAGAGAGCGTCGCGCTGGGGCAGGATCGTCCGCAAGGCGCGGGACGAATCGTTCGAACCTTTGATTTCGAAGAGCAGAACACGAACCCGGGGGAGGTTCCCAGATACTGGCATCGCGCGCAGGAAGATAAACGCATCGGCCGGGTGCGTGCGGGATTCCCGCCTTGGAATGAAGCAGCGCTTGTTTATCGAAGCGAAGGTGGCGAGAGCTTTTCAGGCTCGGGCGCGGTCAAGGTTCCGACCGACGGCGGCAGCACCAGTCTAACGCTCGATTCCGGCGTGCTTCCGATTTTCACCGAGGTCGACTATCGCATCTCAGTCCGCGCGCGAACCAAGGGACTTGAGCATGCCGGCGCGCAGTTGATCGCGCGGTTTCTTGATCGTGAAGGCAACTCCATCGCGACAAGCGAAGTGAAGAGCCGCGTCATCCGGTCTGACCAATGGAATGAACTCGTCATCGAACTCGTCGGCGATCAGCCCAAGGCCGCCGATATTCAAATTGAACTTTGTTTGATTCAACCTGCTCAGCGCGATGACGCCGGAGATGCGAG
>JBKDPX010000212.1:0-16455 GCA_046342165.1 Phycisphaerales bacterium
GCGCGATCGAGTGTTACCGCTCTCAATTCGAATTGAATCCGCGCAATAGCGGATTCCCGGAGCGCATGAGCGCGCAGGATGCCTACTTCGGTTCACGCATCGGCGCCGCCGCCGGTGAACCTTTCTTCGTAAAAGAACCCCTGGGCCTATCCTCATTGAACGGCGTGATCTGATTCGGATTCTCTTTCACCTTTCGCAAGCCCATGACTCCCACCGCGGAACTCCTGCTGCCCGAAGTGCTCGAGTTGATCGACGAAGGGCGCTTCACGGAGTTGCGGGAATGTCTGCACGAAGTGCCGTGCATCGATACCGCGGATATTCTGGGTTCACTCGACGGTGAAAAAGCCGCGCTGGGCTTTCGCTTTCTGCGGCGTGACGACGCCGGTGAGGTGTTCAGCTATCTCGCACCGGAAAAGCAGGAGGAGTTGATCAAGACCCTCGGGGCGGAAGGTTCGGTTCGCGTCATCGAAGCGATGAGCGCCGACGACCGAGCCGCGCTTCTTGACGAACTTCCGGCGGAAGTCGCGCAGAGATTGGTGGCCTCGTTGAGTCCGGAGTCGCGGCGTGAGACGCAGGCGATTCTGGGTTACCCGCCGCGCACGGTCGGTCGACTGATGACACCGGACTACATCCGCGTGCGTCCGGACTGGACTTGTGAACAGGCATTGGTCCACGTTCGCAAACACGGCAAAGACGCCGAGACGATCAACGTACTCTACATCATCGACGAGAACGGGCGGCTCATCGATGATGTACGACTTCGTGAAGTGATCCTCGCGGAACCCGATACAAAGATCTATCAACTTCAGAACAATACATTTTATTTCCTGCAAGCCGATCAGCCGCAGGAGACCGCCGTGAGCATGATGACCCGCTACGACCGCACGGCGTTGCCTGTGCTCGACAGTCGGGGCGTGCTTGTCGGCATCGTGACGATCGACGACGTGTCGGACGTCGCGGCGGAGGAAGTGACCGAAGACATCCAGAAGATCGGCGGCGTGCAGGCGCTGGATGAACCGTTTTCGACCGCGAGTGTGTGGTGGCTTGTGCGCAAGCGTGCGCCGTGGCTCGCGATGCTGTATCTCAGCGAGATTCTGACGACCAACGCGCTGGGTTACTTCCAAGGTCAGATGGAGCGCGCGATCATTCTCGGGACATTCGTGCCCGCGATCATTTCCGCGGGCGGCAACTCGGGATCGCAGAGTTCGACGCTGGTCATCCGCGCGTTGGCGCTCGGTGAAGTCACGCTGAAGGATTGGTGGCGTGTCTTGCGGCGCGAATTGGCCGTCGCGGGATTGCTGGGTCTGCTCGTCGGCATCCTCGGATTCTCACGCATCGCGATCTGGGGTTCGCTCGGTTGGTTCACCAAGGAATCCGTCGATCCCGCGACCGGTGAGATCTTGCGGAACAACCAGGTGCAGGATCACTTCATCATGCTCGCGGCGACAGTCAGTTCAAGCCTCATCGGCGTCGTTCTGTGGGGCAGTGTGATGGGTTCGATGCTGCCGTTCATATTGAAGAAGTGCAAGCTCGATCCCGCGGGAAGTTCCACGCCGTTTGTCGCAACGCTCGTGGATGTGACGGGAATCCTGATTTATTTCACGATCGCGATCATGCTCCTGAAGGGCACGCTGCTGTAGTACCCGCGATTTTCCCGTCGCCTCGATGGGCTCCGAAACGGACAGCTCGTTTTGTACTTTCGGGTCATCCGTGACGCGTACCCTCCTTCGTGTCCTGTGACAGCGGCAATGCAACTCCACCAAGTCCCGGTATCGGTCCCGGTCGCGAACTGCTTGATCCCGCGGCGTATGCCGCGATGCTCGGGCGTCGGCCCGAGGGCTCGATCGATCCGCGCGTGAGGGCTTTGGTTCCGGCGTTTGACGCGCCGTTCTTTCAAGCGGGACTTGCCGGATACTCCGATGCCGCGATGCGCATCATCGCGCGTCGTCACGGCTGTCCGTTCTGCGTGACGGAAGCGTTGCTTGATCGAACGCTGCTCGCCGGCGGACGCGGTTTCGCGAAAGCGGATCTCGGCGAGATTCACGATAATGTGCCCGGGGGCGTTGAAGATCATCCGCTCGCGGGACAGATCATGGGAAGCGATCCGCGCGAGATGGCGGCATCGGCGGTCAAGATGATCGAACAAGCGGAGCGAACGGAGAAGGAATACCGGCTCCTCGCGTACGAAACGCCGGGAGTGCTTCCTTCGACTCATGTGTCATCGCGTCAGCACCTGCGCCTCCCCGGCGGTCAACAAGTCGGCTTCTGGCCGCCGGACGCGGACCTGAAGGACGCGAGCGGCCCGCGCGGCGAATTGAAAGTGCAGGGAGAGATCCCGGGCGCGACGTTCGAGGTGATCGATGTGAACCTCGCGTGTCCCGTGAAGAAGATCGAGAAAAAAGCGCGGGGCGGACACTGGCTTGCGGAGCCTGACGGCGCGATCGCGATTCTCAAAGCGGTACGCGACGCCCTGCCGACCCGGATCGTGTGCACGGTGAAACTTCGACGCGCGTTCGATGACACGCCGGAGATGGCGGCGAACTTCGAGCGGATCCTGAGCGCCGCGACGGATCTCGGTTACGCATGGGCGACGGTGCACGGTCGGACCGTGGAGCAGAAGTACATCGGACCGAGCCGTTGGGATTTATTACGAGATATTGTTTTGCGCCATCCGCGCATGATGATCTTCGGCAGCGGCGACGTCTGGACCGCCCGGGACATCTTCTCGATGCTCGAATACACGGGCGTTACGGCGGTGAGCGTCGCGCGCGGGTGTATCGGCAATCCTTGGATCTTCAGGCAAGCGCGCGAGATGCTCGCCGGCAAGCCGCCGTCCAAGCCGACGATCGCCGAGCAGCGAGGCGTATTGGAAGAACACTTCAACCTGTTGCTGGCGGTCTGCCGCGAGATGCGGCATGGCGAAGAACAGGCCGGGAAGCTGATCCGCAAGTTCGGAATCCGTTTCGCGGAGCATCATCCTGAGGGAGAAAAGGTCCGGGTTGAGATGATTCGGGTAAAAGGACTCGCGGACTGGCAAGAAGTGCTCGAACGGTGGTATCAACCCCTTCAGTAACGTAAGAACGCGGTTTATCTTTGGCATGTTCGTGTTTTGATCGCATTGCAAGACAGGTGGAATGCCTGTGGACGAGCGGTGCGAAACACACGGTTGCCTCGTGGTTTCAAGGTGGAAGGCGGGTCGGGTCGAAGCCTCACTGTACCGAAAACCTATCGGAACGCTATAGTGACGAGACGCCGGGCGGGTGGCCCGGTGCGTGTTGAACCGAAGCGGGCCTGGCTCGAGAGTCGCGATTGGTTCGAAGTGGGTTGGCATCTCGAGCAAAGGTTTGGAATTCGATGGTTAACATTTACGTCGGTAACTTGCCCTTCACCACGACCGAAGACGATCTGCGCGAATTGTTCTCCGCGCACGGCGAGGTCACGCGCTCTTCGATCATCATCGATCGCGAAACCGGCCGCTCGCGCGGCTTCGGCTTCGTCGAGATGGCGAACGATGAGCAGGCCCGCGCGGCGATCGCCGCGACGAACGGCCAGGACTACGGCGGTCGTCCGCTGAAAGTCAACGAAGCGCAGCCCAAGGAGCAGCGCGGCGGTGGTGGCGGCGGCGGCGGCGGTTGGGGTGGTCGCGGCGGCGGCGGCGGCGGCGGTGGCTGGGGTGGTCGCGGCGGCGGCGGCGGTGGCGGCGGTGGCGGTGGCTGGGGCGGCCGCGGCGGTGGTCGTGGCGGCGATCGCGGTGGCGACCGCGGCGGTCGCGGCGGCGGCGGCGACTGGTAAATCACAGCCCAAGACTGATAATTCACGCACGGACCGCCTCACGGCGGTTCGTGTTGTTTTTCCGTGTCTTTCGTCGTTGATTCGTGCAATGACTCTGATAACTTGGCAACTCGGGGGACAAACGGAGAGACGATGAAACCGAACATGTTCAGGCTCGCGGCACTGTTGTTCATTGGCGGCCTTTGTGTTGGCCAGACCATGGCGCAGACGGTGCCGATGATGGGGCACATCGCACCGATTACCCCTGTGGGCGGAGAATGGGTTAACACAACCGACACAACCGTTCGCGTGTTCGGCGACACCATTCAGGCGTCGGGCTCGACCTGGATCCGTCTGTACTTCGGCGACGTCTCGCTTCCGCCGGGTTCGTATGTGCAGGTGACATCGCTGCAGGATGGCGAGACACAACGATTGGATGCGGCGGCGCTGTCGATGTGGAGTTCGTCGAGCGCGTATTTCAACGGCGACACCGTTGCAATCGAGATATTCGCGGGACCAAGAACAAACGGAACGCGTCTGTTCACGACGAAAATCGGACGAAGCAATGACATCGCGCCTGAAGGCGGATCCGGAGTTCCGGGAATCTGCGGTGCGGACAATCGATCACCCAGCGGTGAGTTATGGGCGGCCCGATTGGCGCCGGCGACATGCACGGCCATCGTGTATTGTCCGACAGGATCGGGCATGCTGACGGCGGGGCATTGTCTCGAGAATCAGTCCGCGATCGTGGCTCAGTTCAATGTTCCGACCGGATGCCCGGGAGCGCAACCGGCCGTCAACGATCAGTTCCCGGTGTTGCCGGGATTCCAGTTCGAAAATGTGGGCCCCGGAGATGACTGGGGTGTCCTGATCACCGGCACAAACAGCCTCGGCCAAGTCCCGATCCAACGCTACGGCGACTTCCATGCGCTTTCAGACAGCGAGCCCACCGCGGGAATGTCCACGAATTTGGTCGGGTACGGTGAGGATCTGACGTGCAGTCGCCATCTGCGGCAACAGAGTCGATCGGATTCCGTAACAAGCGTCGATTCGAAGCTCTTCGTGGGTCGGCACGACATTCAAGGCGGTGATTCCGGCGGCGGCGCGATGGATCAAGTCGGCATGATCCACGGACTGCTCACGCACGGAGATCTCAACGGTTGCGCCGCGATCTTTCAGCGGGCTGATGATCAACAATTCTCTCAAGCCCGAGACATCGTGAATTTCAATTGCGGTGCCGGCGTTCCGCAGGGGGCGCCGTCGAACGATCTCTGCACATCTCCGCTGGAAGTCTTCACCGGCGTGACACGCGGCGTGTTCGCCAATGCGACGCAGGACACCACCAGTTGCGCGGGATCCGGTCCGGACATGTGGTTCCGATTTACGCCACAGTGTTCCGGCACGTTCACAATCGATCTTTGCCGCGACACCTTCTGGGACACCGTGCTCAGTGTGTATAGCGGGTGCCCGACGGAGGGCGGCGGCGTGATCGCGTGCAATGACGATTTCTGCGGACAGGCCTCATCTGTGGATGTTCAGATGCAAGCGGGAGTTTCGTACTTGATCCGCCTGGGAGCGAAAGCCGCGGGGCAGATCGGAACATTCCGACTGAACATTCAAGGCGGCGGCGTGTCTTTCGATCGCTGTGAAAATGCCGAGATTCTTCTGCCGGGCATCACACAAGGCTCCAATGCATGCGCGACGACGGACGGATCTGCGCCTTGTGCGGTGAGTTCGGGCAAGGACGTCTGGTATCGCTTCACACCGTTTTGCACGGGTCTGTATGTCTTTGACACATGCAGCGGAACGAACTTCAACACCGTGCTGTCGCTTGTGAGCGGATGCGGTGGGACGCCCATCGCTTGCAACGACAACTCGTGTTCACTGAACGGGCCTTCATCTGTTTCAGCCCAACTGCAAGCCGGAGTGGATGTGCTGCTTCGCGTCGCCGGCGTCGGCGGACAATCAGGAAATTACACGCTCACGGTCACCACTCCGGGGAGTTTCCTGACACCCAACGATCTCTGTGCGAATGCGACGCCGGTTCCACCCGGAGATGTGGTTGAAGGTTCGTTCAGTTGTTCAACTCGGGATGGAAGCATCAATTGTCCGGGAACCGGCTCGAATATGCAGGACATTTGGTTCTCATATACGGCGACGTGCACGGGCATGCAAGGCGCCGCGTTCTTCAGTGAAGTACTTGCGCCGACCGCGACAATCCACAGCGCCTGCCCCGGCACGGCATTCAATCAGATCGCATGCGCAACGCTGGATGACATCACGATATCCGGGGCATCGTGGTTCCAAGTCGCGGGAAGCACTGTGTATTTCAGGGTCGCGCAAGTCGGATCCGCCGTGCGTCAACCCGTATTCGTCTTCGCCGGACCGGAAAGCAGCGACTCTTCCAACTTCCCGAAGCCGGTCACCGAAGGTCAGTACTTTTTCAACACCGAATCTGCGACGACATCGGATTTCTTCCTGAATTCACATTGTTCTCTGACCGGCGCCGAATTCGGGGCAGATGCATGGTTCAGTTACGCCTCGACTTGCGCCGGTTCGATCACCATCAGCACCTGCGGGAGCGAGTTCGCGACAAATCTGGCGGTGTACAACGCGTTTCCCGACATCGACACACTTCCTGTCGCCTGCGGACTGGATTCCTGTTTCATGCGCAGTCAAGTTCAGATCACTGTAAATCAAGGCGATGAACTGTTCATCCGCGTCGGCGGGAAGTTCAACAGCCGGGGCTGCGGTGTCTTGAACATCACGGCGTGTTCGTCTTGTGCCTGGGTCGCGGACGGCTGCGCCGCTGACTACGACAACAACGACTCGATCGACGGCGATGATGTCATTGCGTTTTTCGCGGCATGGGACAACTCCGATTCCTGCGCCGACGCGAACTCCGATGGCTCCACGGACGGCGACGATGTCATTTCGTTCTTCGGCAGTTGGGACACCGGCGGAGTCGGTGCACCCGGATGCTGATCACTCGGTGCCATACATGCGGTCGCCTGCGTCACCAAGGCCCGGACGGATGTAGCCTCGGCTGTCGAGTTCGCGGTCGAGCGCCGCGGTGTAGATCGTGAGATCCGGATGATCCTGTTTCATTCGCGCGACGCCCTCGGGCGCCGCGACCAGACAGATCATGCGAAGATCGCGGGCGCCAGCTTGGCGCAGAATCGTGACGGCTTCGCTTGCGGATCCGCCTGTGGCGAGCATCGGATCCACGAGAAACACAGGACCGTCGGCAACGTCTTTCGGCAGTCGCTTGAGATACACGGCGGGCTTCAGCGTGTGCTCATCGCGCACCAACCCGAGATGTCCGATGCGGGCCTCGGGCATCATCTCGACGATTCCTTCGGCCATTCCGAGACCCGATCGCAGGACGGGAACCACGGTGATCTTCGCGCTCAATCGACGACCCTTGGTGACCTCGAGCGGCGTGCGAACATCGATTTCCGATGTGGGCAGTGAACGAGTGATTTCGTACACCATCAATCCCGCGATTTGATACAAGAGTGCGCGAAACGGGCGGTGACTGACGGTGGTATCCCGCAACCAACTCAACTTGTGCTGAATGAGCGGATGATCGAAGACCACCAGATTGTCGTACTTGAGCGTCATGGGGAATCTCCGTCAATCGTTCACGCCGATGTCCTCGTTCCACAAATCGGGTCTTGCCTTGATGAAATCACGCATGAGCCTGATGCATCGCTCGTCGTTCATGACGATGACTTCGCGCCCTTCGGCCTTGAACCAATCTTCACGCCCTTGAAACGTCTCGTTTTCGCCGATGATCACCGTCGGTATGCGATACAGGATCGCCGTTCCGGTGCACATCGCGCACGGACTCAGGGTGCTCGCCAGAATCAACTTGTGCCAGTCACGGCGGCGACCCGCGTTACGAATACATGCGGTTTCGGCGTGGGCGGTGGGATCACCTTGTTGTACGCGAAGGTTGTGACCCAGCGCGACGATCACGCCTTCACGAGTGGCGAGCGCGGACCCGATGGGGATACCGCCTTCACTGAGCGACTTGAGCGCTTGTTGGTATGCGGCGTCGAGCGCTGTTTTGTAGACGCTCATCATGTCGGGCATGTTCGGCTCCTTCTGTATTCACTGACGTGCCACCACATCAGTCCACATTCTACAAACAACCACGAGAGTGCGAGTGCAAGCAAAGTGCCGCCCCACGGATCGATCTTCTCGGCGAATCGCTCGATCGCGCTTGCCAGGTTTCCTTTGATGAGTCCCTTCGACACACCGATCAGCGGATGCGGACGAATCAGTCGCTTGGCAGCAGCCGACTCAAGGAACTTCGCGCCCGCAGGACCCTTCCTTCCGGCATCCTCGACCAACCGAGCTGCACGAGCCGCCGTATCGGCGTCGACAGCGTGTGCGAACTTCAGGAACTCCGCGCCCGATCGTCCGGTGACATGAAGCGCGGCGGCGGATTTTTTTCCACGAGAAACGAACGCCGCGATCGTGTCAAGATCCTTCGGTGAATCAACGAACCGCAACCAACGCATCGCGGCACCCGGAGTTGAAACATCGCTCATATCCCGGATACGAATCATCATCGCCTTCAGGTCACCGGCGCGCTCTGTACGAATGATGTCGATGAGTTCGCGTGCGAACTTCTCGCCGACATGGCCGGCCTTGCGAGCCGATTTGACGATCGCGGGAACCCAGTCGATCTCGGGTGCAAGCGTCGTGACGACACCCGCGACGCTGAGCAACACGACGAGTTCATCGCTTTCTCCGTCAACCAGATAGCGTCCGCCTTCAATCACCAGATCGCGTATGTCTCCGACGAGAAAGAAATCGGTGACAAGCGCGCCGATCAGACTTTCGAGTGTTTCGCCACGCCCGATGAGCGCGCCCTTGCCCGCGTCACTGAGCTTTCGAAGCACGCTGTCGCGTTCGGACACGACCTCGCTCAGTTCAACCCGAATCGCTTCGTGATTCGCGTCGGGATCCGCCAGCCCGGCTTCAGCGAGCATGTGGGCCTCACCGTAGCGACCTTGGAGGCGGAGCGCGTCGATCTCGGCGGCGTAATCAAATCCCGGCAACCGCGACAAAGCCATCCGAGCCGCACGAGCGCCGAAATCCGCCGCAAGAACCCATGCAACGAACAACGCCATGAGTACGCGCAGAATGTTCCAACGCATTCCGAGGACGAAGGAGAGCGTGCGAATCATGTCATCGACTCCGCAAAGCGCACGACCACCAAGACATCCTCTCCGATGATCTTCGACACCAACTCTTTGATTTGATTGACGGTGATGTCTCGAACTCGGGCTTCATCCGCGGGGCGCAGCACAAGTGATCTGGCGGCCTCCGGGACATCGCGTCTGGCAAGACCGAGGTAGTACTCGCCACCGACGCTTCGAAGCCGGAGCCCTTCCGCCGAGACATCTATTTTCTCGCGTTCGCTGAACACCTCCGTCGCAAGAAGTTCGGGATATGGCACACGAAGCACAATGAGTCCCGCGCGAGCCTCGGAAATCGGAGAGTACGCGATCGTTGTGGCATCGAGTCGCTCCAAGTCGACGCCATATCGCATACGAACGGGTGTCGTGACCGAGGCGCGCACAACGCCCCGCCAGTTTTCATCGCCACGATCGACACGGACTTGCGTATCGATTTCGCAGGTGATCAGTTTGAGTGCGCGAATCGCGCGCAGAACCTCCGCCGTTGGGTGGCGTGATTGGCGATTGACATCACATTCGTTGATGATCGTGGCGACAATCCGATTTTCAAACAGTCGAATCCCCACGATACACGCCACACACACCAGCACCCCGGCGACTCGGAGTCGAACAATCGAGCGATGTGTATCAGGCGGGGGGTCATGGTCCACCCCTTCATATCGGCACGTCGCACACACCGACCACACATCCCGAACTCAAACCGTATCATCTCGGGAACATGACACCCGTCCGCATCGCATTTCTCGATCGGGATGACACGCTCATCGCGTGCAACACCCTTGAACCCGAACCGCCTCCGGCGGCGCCCGGAGACCTGATCGATCCCAAAAAGGTTTCGTTGCTGGGAGGTGTCTTGGAAGGTTGCACGGCGCTTGCCGCCGCGGGATACACATTGGTCGTTGTGTCGAATCAAGGCTCCGTGGCACGCGGCGCGACGGATCTCCGGGGCGTTGAGCGCGTCAATCGTCGCGTGGATGAACTGTTGAGAGATCGGGAGGGGCGACCGCTGATCTCCCGATTTTACTTCTGTCCGTTTCATCCGAAGGGGAGTGTCGCATCATTCACTCGCGAGCACGCATGGAGAAAGCCGGGCGGAGGCATGGTGCTTGAAGCGATGCGTGAACTGTCGGCTCAATCGCAAGACTGCATCATGATCGGCGACGCCACGCGTGATATCGAAGCGGCGATCGTCGCGGGTCTCGAACCGCGCAAGTGTGTCCAGGTGACCGACACCGTCGACTTTCTTGCGGCCGTGCGGAAGGTGCTGCAGGCATGAAGGGTGTCACACTGCGACTTCGAGCTCTGAGCGGAAGCCCGCTGTCCGATCCTGAAACGGATGCGTATGTCGCACGGACCGCTCACGACATCGCGAAAGAAAGCGGTGTGACGATCGTCTCACTCGAGACGACGGATTCGATGCTCATCGCGACCATTGAAGCCGACGGAGTCACCGCCGTCGCATTTCTCGCGGAACTTCGTCGTCGTACAAACACCTGGTATGAAAACAAGTACCGTGATGGTCCCTTGTGGGGTACCTCGCGCAGTCAGACTTGACAGGCGTGTTCGACTTCGGCGCGAATTCTCGACGATTCGGCGAGCAGATGTGAAAGCTGATCGGAGATTGCGCGTGCCTCGTCCGGCGGGAGGCCGGGCAGGTTGATCATCACATTCCACTTGGATGCACTCACGGTCGCATCGGCGAGTACGGCGGCGATGGCGAGGTCACTACGCAGATATCGATTCGTCTTGTCAGAAAGCTCATGAAACAAGCGCAACACATCCACAGAGGCGGCGGCAACGGCCAACGGGATTCGCGCCGCGGTGAGCAGCGCTTCGGGATACTCGGCCTGACGACGCGAATCCGTCTCGGGAAGTTTCGCGAGTTCGTTCACGAGGGAATACGCTGCGGCGTCTTCATCGGCCAGGGTCAGCATGATTTCAGCGGCGCGAGTAAGTCGATGGGCGGCTGATTGATGAAGCGCATCATGCGATGCGAGATTTTTCTTTCCGATGGAGTACGACACCACCATGTTTGCGAGAGCGGCGGCGATGGCCCCCACCGCGCTCGCGACGGCGCCTCCACCGGGCGCCGGCGTCTTTGCCGCGATGCTCCCGATGAACCCGCGGAGCGTGAGGTCGGCGAAGGATGTTTCGCTGGTATTCATGATCGTCTTCCTCAACGCGTGAATATCGCCGTCATCTCGGAGGACGCATGTCTGCCGAGTTCGTTGCGAAGTGCGGAGATAATATCCGGATGTTCGAATCTGAAGCCGTGCTGCAGAAGCTTTGCGGGCATCACGCGACAACTCTCAAGCAACACTTCGGCTCGCTCGCTGAACATCGCTCGCACCGCCCAAACCGGGATGCGCGCGAACGGTGAGCGGCCATGCGCCGCGGCGAGTTTGCCCGCAAGCGTGTCCATGCGAACGGGATTCGGAGCGGTCACGTTAACAGGACCGACAAATTTGTCATCAACAAGGGCGTGCATGATCGCGCTGACCGTGTCATCGATTCCGACCCAACTGACTTGCTGTGCGCCCGTACCCGGCACACCACCGAGTCCGAGCGAAAACAGCGGATTGATAAGTGAGAGGATGCCGCCCTTGGACGACAACACGGCGCCGAAGCGCAGATTGACGACGCGGAGTCCCGCTTGGCGCGCCGGATCCGCGGCGGATTCCCAGTCGCGAGCCACTTCCGCGCGGAATCCGCTCCCCACGCCGGTTTCTTCGGTGACTTCCTGATTCCCGCGCTCGCCGTAGTAACTGATACCGCCCGCGACGATGAAGGTTTGCGGGGGAGAAGCCATCGCGGCGAGAGCACGGGCGACCAGCCGAGTGCCTTCGACGCGGCTGGTGCGGATTCGATCTTTCTTCTGCGCGCTCCAGCGTTCGCCGGTGATCGGCTCTCCGGCAAGATGAATCACCGCATCGACGCCCTCAAGTTTTGATGCATCGATCGAACCGGGATCATTTCCTTCCGGACTGCGCCAAGCGATCTGATCGGGCCCGACATCCTGCGACGTGCGAACTAGCCGCAAAACGCGAACTCCACACATCGTGAGCGAATCGCACAGCGGTCCGCCGATTGTTCCGGTCGCACCGCTGACGGCGACGGTGATCGGCGCTTTGGCGAGCGAACGCCACCATGCGATGCGAGCGAGATCGCGTTTGGTTCGATCGTGTCGGAAGCGAAAGAGCCGAAGCAGTTCGGCGCGAATGAAACCGCCCGAGAGAACGCCTCGGTCCGGAAGATCGAACTCGATATCGTCGATCAGTCGACAACCGGGCGTGTAGGGATCACCCGAGTTCGAGACGAAGCGATGTCGATGACGCCAACGACGAAACGGCCCTTTGAGTTGCGTGTCGGTGAACTCGGAACCTTCGATCACATTCGAATGTTCGAATGCGCCGGGCAGTGCAAGAGGGCCGCGCCGAACGACGATGTTCGCGACCGAGCCGTTGACAAGTCCCGGGTGCTTTCCGACGAGCTCGACGCGATCCCACGGCGGCAGGAGGCGGCCGAAAGCGGATGCGCAGGCGTGATAGTCGTACAACGCGCGAGACGAGCATCCGAGCTGTGACTCGAATACGGCTCTCATGCCTTCTCAGCCGCCTGACGCGCGATTCGCTTTTTGGTGGCGCGGAGATTCAGCATTTCCACGAGGAACGAGAACGCCATGGCGAAGTAGACATATCCCTTGGAAATGTGTTGGTGCAATCCGTCCGCGACAAGCACGATTCCGATCATGAGCAGGAATGCAAGCGCGAGCATTTTCACGGTCGGGTGTCGCTCGACGTAATCGCTGAGGGGTTTGGCGGCGATCAACATCAGTCCGACAGAAATCACGACGGCGGTGATCATGACCCACAAAGCCTGGGCCATGCCGACAGCGGTGATGACGGAGTCGAGCGAGAAGACGAGATCGATGATCAGAATCTGGGTGATCACGCCCCAATAGGTTGCGGTTTGTTTCGATACGGCGGAGGCGTCGGGATCCTCCATTTTGTGGTGAATCTCTTTCGTCGCCTTGAAGATGAGGAATGCGCCGCCGACGAGGAGGATCACATCGCGCCAGCTGATCGCCATGGCGATCTGCTTCTCACCTTCCGGCGTCATGATCGTTTCTTTGAACCATGGCAATTCGAAGGCGGTCACCTTCGCCGCTCCGATGATCAGGGTCAGCGTCGTCAACAACAGCAAACGCGTGATGAGCGCGAGCGCCAGACCGATGCGGCGGGCTTTGTCGCGCTGGTGCTCCGGCAAGCGAGCGCACAAGACGGCGATGAAAACGATGTTGTCGATGCCGAGGACGATCTCAAGCGCGGTCAGCGTGACGAGCGCGATCATGTTTTCGGCGGTGAAGAGCGAGGCGAAATCAAATGCGGCGAGGGTCAGAGACATTGCGGACTCCCGTGAAAAGTCTGTGATTCTACGCACCCGGGTCGGCGAATCGGGGGTGCTTGTCGGTGTCTACACTTCACGCGCAGGTGGGGTGGCAGAGCGGTTGAATGCGCCAGACTTGAAATCTGGTATAGGGCTCGTCCCTATCGTGGGTTCGAATCCCTCCCCCACCGTTCTGATGAGGCCCCGGAACCCCCGGGGCCTTTGTCATTGGGTTTGAGTCGCGGCGGTCGGCTCCGAAGGGTCCGGAGCGTCAAGATCGGGTGACGGCGCGGCGGTCCATTCAACCTTGCCTGCGCCGAGCAGGGTGCCCGTCGCGAACGCGAGATCAACTTGCGCGATCTGATATTCGGCGAGCGCACGGATTTCAGCCAATTGCGCTTCGGCGAGATTCGCGGCGGCGTCGAGAACATCAGTGCTGGTGCCACGACCGACATCGAACGCGCGTTGCTCGGCCTGCAGCGTGCGCGTGTTGAGAATCACGCTTTGACGCGCGGCGAGAATGCGCTGCCAACCTTCGTTGATGACGTCGATGGCGTTCAGCACTTCCTGACGAATCGATTGTTCGCGAGCGGCTTTGGTGTTCAGCCGCTGAATACGGGTCAGAATCGCGCCGGCGACACCGGCGCGTGCGCGTTCGTTCGAAAGCGGGATCTCGGCGTTGAGACCGATTTCCCAATCCTCGAAGCGATTGTTCGCGGTGGTGTCAAAGGAATCATAAAGGGAATCGCCCAGACCGTTCACGCGGTATGTGTAATCAAGCGAGAGCAGCGGCAACATTTGATCGCGCGCAATGGCGATGTTCGCGGCATCCGCGGCGAGTTGCAATTCAAGCTCCAACATCTCCATGCGGTTGGATACGGCTTCTTCGCAGAGCGCCTTTGCGTCAAAGATGTACTGAACGGGATCCGGATCGGTCGTCGTGACCACGAGCGTTTCGGTGTCGATCGTAAGATCCGGAATATTGATGATTCGCTTCAGCTCGCGCTGCTGCAGCAGTAGATTGCGTTGCGATGTGATGATCGACTCGAGTCGAGACGCGAGCCCGGCTTGTGCACGCGTCACTTCGATCTCGGCGCTCAATTCCTGCGTCACTCGTCTTTGTGCTCGCTGAAGTTGGGCGTCGGCGAGTTCGTACTGCTGCTGACGCACCTGCAGTTCGCGGCGAGCTTGATACAGACGCCAATACGAGCGATCAGCGGCGGCGATCTGACGGATCGCCTCAAGCTTGGTGCCGGCCTGCGCGGCCTGTTCACCGTATTCGGCGATGCGGATCGACGCCGTGTTGATGCGACGACCGGCGTTACGAAGAAGCGGATGGCTGATCGAGAACTCGAGGTCCGAGGTGTAGGCGGGATTCAGCGTGGAAAACGGATTGTCATTTTCATTGCGAGCGATCGGCAGGGTCACGGTGGCGTTGCCACCCGTGATCGTCGGTATGCGAACGCCGGGTTCGATGAATCGATTTTGACTGGTTGCGCTCGAAAGCGTGCTTGATGTGGGATTGTCGATTTCCTGCCAGGCGCCGCGAAGCGTGAACGCCTTTTCGAACTTCGCCGCCTCTTCGTTCACGCGTTCACGCGCGATCGCAGGATCCACGAACGCGACCTTCAGTTGAAGATTGTGTTCCAGCGCGCTCTTACGAGCGGCTTCAATGCCGAGATCGAACGATGCAACGCCGTCAAAACGACGGCGAACGGATTCGTCCGCGACGGGTGCTTCTTCCTTCGGCTTTGCGAATCGAGACAGTTCCGCATCCGCGATCTCTCGAAGCCGCTTTTCTGAAACCTTGCTCGCCCGATCGGACTCGCTCAGGGCGAACGGATTGGATCGACAGCCGACGACAAGCCCTGCACAACAGACGAGAACGACCGCACGCGCGCTCTTCATGCTCTCGCTCCCGCGCGTAGCGCCTGATCAAGATCCTTCATCAGATCCTCCGGATCTTCGAGACCGATACTCACACGGATCAGCGCGTCGGAGATCCCCATCGCAATTCGCTCGCCTCGAGGCACACTTCGATGCGACGCCGTGGCGGGACGACAAATCAGCGATTCGGCGCCGCCGAGACTGCCCGCGACCGTGAAGATTTTCAGTTTCGACAACATTGCGTCCGCAAGTTCGACGCCGCCTTTGACCTCGAAACTCAACATGCCGCCGAACGCGCGAAGCAAACTCTTGGCTCGCTCATGTGAACGCGAGGATTTCAGTCCCGGGAAGTGCACTTGAGCGACCGACGGATGAACTTCGAGAAACTCAGCGATCTTCGCAGCCGAATCACATTGCTGACGCACGCGCACACCGAGTGTTTTGAGGCCGCGATCGAGGAGATAGCACGCGTGCGGATCAAGCGCGCCGCCGATGGTGCGCAGTGAGCGATTGCAGCGATCGATCGTCTTTGCGCTTCCCGCGAGGACGCCCGCGAGAATGTCGCTGTGTCCGTTCAAATACTTCGAAGCGCTGTGCATAATGAGATCAAAGCCGTGCGCCGCGGGGTTGAAGTTCAACGGTGTGGCAAAGGTGTTGTCAATCATCGACACGATACCGTGCTGTTTGCAAAACGCCGCGATGCCGAGAAGATCCGGCATTTGAACCAGCGGGTTGGTCAGCGTTTCACACCAGAACAAACGCGTCGTCGGTGTCAGCGCGCTCCTCCACGCATCGTGGTCATCGGGATCGACGAAAGTTGTCGTGACGCCCAACTTGGGCAAATGCGCGGTCAGAAAGTGAAACGTGCCGCCGTACAGACTGTTCTGCGCGATGATGTGATCGCCGGCGTTGACATGACTGAGAATCGCCGATGAGATCGCGGCCATTCCACTGCCACCGGCGACGGCGGCCTCGACGCCCTCAAGCGCGGCGATCTTCGCGCCGAGTGTTTCGTGATTCGGCGTGTTGCCGTAACGGATGTAGCCCGGTTCGGCATCGCCGTGAATCTCGTAGTTCGCGGACTGGAAGATCGGCTGAATCACCGCGCCGCGGATGCCGGGGCGAATGACCCCCGCATGAATGGCGTTGGTGTCCTGTTTTCGATCGCCGTTGGCGCTGTTGCCGCCCGTGTACATGC
>JBKDPX010000213.1:0-1366 GCA_046342165.1 Phycisphaerales bacterium
CTGAACACGAAGAGGGGCAGTTGCGCGATAGCGCCAGACCGCCGCGGAGAAAGGATCAAAACCCCATAAGGATTGATCGAGGCTTGCGACAATCATCTTCGACCCGTTGGTGACCGGTTCGGTTTCAACGCCTCCGTAGATACGTCGATCCGCGACGAGCTTGCCGCGAGATGTGAGGAATTGAACCGCGCCGCTTTGGGCGACGGTGGCGATGGTATCGCCGACAAGAATCGGCGCCCCGGTGTAGCCGCCATCGGTGATCATTCCCCAGGCCCGATTGCCAAGGCGAGAGCCATGCGCATAGAGCTCGTTGTTGTTGGTGCCGAACACGATGGTTTCACCCACCATGAGCGGAGCGGTGCTGACGACTCGCTCGAACTGTTGACGGCTCAGCAGCGCGCCGTTGGAAATGGCGAGCACGAAAAGTTCCGACTCGCTGCAGACGTTGATGCGGTTAGCATCCGATGGGTCCTTCGCAAGACCCATGTAACGGGTGAGCGGCGAGGAGATTTCGGAGCCCCAGCGGCGCTTGCCGGTCGTTGCCTCAAGGACAGTGACGGTCGAATCCGAACTCTGTGCGATCACGATGTCGTCGTAAGCCTGAAACTGCACGACGCGTTGGCGACGATCCAACTTGCCGAACGGATATCCGATCCAGCTGAGGTCGTAGCCGATCTTGTGCCAATTGTCGTGCGTCACCTGGATGCCGAGATCGGCGTTGGTTTCGCCCGATCCCGAAGGACCTTTACCGCCTGAGCACGCGGCACCCATCAGCGTCGTCGCGCCGAGAAGAGTGCAACAGAGAATGTGGCGAGTCACTGAGCCGAATGTCATGCGCGAACACCTTTCCATCGAAACCTGAAAACCAGCCCGTCGGACTGTTCTTGCCGTAGTATCGGGACTTCCGCTCCGTGCGTCAAACGCCGGGGGGAGCCCGTGCTTATCCCGAACGGTAGGAGTTGAGATCCCGCGAGAGCGGGCGAACCATCCGACATGTTCACAGGCATCATCGAAGCTACGGGGACCCTGACGCGGTCGTTTCGGACCGAATCGGGAATTCGGTGGCATGTGCAGGCGCCTCGATGGGACTACAAGCCCGTACGCGGCGATTCGATTTGTGTACAGGGCTGTTGTCTGACCCACGCTGTCGAGGGTGATTCCGAGGGTTTGGTCTTCGACATCATTCCTGACACACGTGCGCGCACGAATCTGGAGAGGGTCCGTGAAGGCTCGACCCTGAATCTTGAGCACGCCGCAACCATGAGCACACTGCTGGGCGGACATGTCGTGCAAGGGCACGTTGATGCGTTGGCGGAAGTCGTCGCCGTTCAAACACACGATCAGTGGCGGGTTCGTCTGCGAACTG
>JBKDPX010000214.1:0-4756 GCA_046342165.1 Phycisphaerales bacterium
GGACATCACCGTCGCGCAGTCGGATGCCATCGCGATGCAGAAGAAGCGGGGGATTCGATTTACCGTGACGCCGCAGGAAAGCGCCTATTCGATGTCATCGGTGACGGGCGGAGATTTCGATCGTGAGAATCCGCATGCGACGACCATCCGCATCGATGGATCACGAGTCGGACATTCGCACTTCGGGACGAGCACTTTCGGCGGTGACACGCTCGTCTTCGACGAAATGGGAAGCCCGGTGAATCTCGCCGACGGTGGCGCGGCGACCTCGCAGTACATCGACGTCGTGGGACCGCGCCAGACCTACCGCATCACGGTCGAAGCGTTCACTGGTCGATGCACAGTCGCTCTTGTGCACGACTTGGACGGTCCTTGAGACGAAGTCAAGATACGAGGGGAGCAGCGTGTATGGACACTTTTACAACAGCGCCGCAGATTGACACCAAGCGTTCGTTCCAGCGATTCGTCTTCGTCTGTGTCACCTGTTTCGGCATCTTCTTATGGCTGAAACTCCGCTTGGTGAGCAACGTTCCCAAGACGGCGTATGCCGATCCCGAGCAATTCGGACCGACGCTGCAGACTCAATCCGAGTGTGTACCAGCGGATCCGATCAGTGACGCCGAGCGCGCCGTCGAGGGTAACGGTCACGCGCTGGATTTGATCAACGAAGTTCAGCGGTCGTTTTGAGGTCGGCGACGACCCGCATCACGACCCGGGGGCGGCCCGTCTGTCTTTCGGAAGCTCTCATCCGGAACACCCTTGAATCGTCGATGAATGTACGGGAATGAATCCGTGATGACGTAGTGATATGTGCCGTTGGGATACTCCGGTGTCACGCCGAATCTTCCGTTGCATTCATCAAGATCGCCGCTGTCTTTGATGAACTCCCAATCCCGGGTGTAAATGCCGTCGGGCTTACCGCCCGGGCCTTCGTCGCCGCCGGGGCGATCTTGCGTTTTCAGCATGTAGCTCGAGCGAAGCGCTTTCAACGGACTGCCGAGATCATTCGGGTCCGTCGGTCCGAATCCGTCGTAGATCGGGAAGCCATCGGCGGCGTAGCCGATCAGAATCATCGCCTGTCCGCGCGCCGTGCCGCGAACTTTCGCGATGCTCTCGATCAATCCGATCGGAGCCCCGTGGTAGTGATAAGCGCCCGTCGGTTGAACGTGTGCGTGGCTCGCATCGATGCCGAGGCTTCGATGTGACACACCTTCGGGAGCGATGGCCTCCAATCGCCATCCCGTCGAAGGATCATCTTTCCAGAACTCCGCGGTACCGGGATCGAAGACAACGCCGTTCAGCGCGATCCCCGCCAGAACCCCGCGAACCTCCGAACTCTCGTCCTTTGCGATCGGTGCTTCCGGAACACGAAACTCGTAGCGTTGCGCGGCGATGGCGTTTGGATTGCCCGGACCCGGAAATTTGCCGTGCTCGTGATTCGGAACGCCGTTGGATTTGAAGATACGGAAGCCATCCTTCACCGAGATTTCGAACGAGTTCGGCGGAAGGGGCGCCACAGTTTGTGACGCGCGTTCGCGTCCCCCGGGGCGTGGCGGTTCGAACTTCGCAGTCACGGCCCAATGCTCGAAATCGTGAAGTTTCGCGGCGGGAATCAGCGCGCGTAGCTCTTCGATGAACTTCGATCGAATGGGGGGAAGCGCTTCCGCGAGCGCCTGCTCCATCTCTTCACGCGGAGGAGGAGTATCTTCGCCGCTGCGATCCCGCAGATTTTCGCGCGTCGTGCGTATCGCTTCCAACTGCGAGGTGCGGAACGCGTCGTAGCGTTGAGTGATTGATTGCCAGAGTGCTTCATCCGGCGTGATCAAGTTGCGAAGAGATCGAAGCTCTTCGTCCTGGGCGGCGGTGATGCGCATCGGCGCGCGTTGGCCTTCGGGCGGCCGGCGATTTTCCGGCTGATCGTTTTGGGCGAGTGCTGAGCCGACAAACACGAGAGGTAACACCAAAGCAAACATGCGACAGGCGTGCGACATTCACATCCCCTTGGAAGAGACGAGACGCATGTACTTGTACCACAAGTTCGCCGCGGGGACATCAAACCGGCACGAATGTCAAGCCGTCGCGCCGATGTCGGTTCGCATCAATTTTCCTTCGAAGTTGATCTTCGAGCAGGCCTCGTATGCGATTCTCCGCGCGGTGGCCAGGTCCGGACCGATGGCGGTCACATTGAGCACGCGACCTCCACCCGTCACGAGTTTGCCGTCAGGATTGCGACGAGTGCCGGCGTGATGAATCGTGACACCCGGAATCGCGGCGGCCGCTTCGATGCCCGTGATTTCCAAGCCTTTTTTCGGTGCGTCGGGATAGCCGGGGCTCGCGAGGACCACGCTACAGGCGTGCCCATCGTGCCACTGCACATCGGATCGGTCGAGTTGGCCGCGGCAAGTCGCAAGGATCAACTCGAGCAGATCACTCTTCAGGCGGGTCATCAACGGCTGACACTCGGGATCGCCGAATCGGCAGTTGTATTCGAGTACTTTGGGGCCTGAGGGTGTGAGCATCAAGCCGGCATAGAGCACGCCCTTGTAGTTGATGCCCTCGCGCTTGAGTGCATCGACAGTGGGGATGAGAATGTCGCGCTCGATGCGCTGCATCGTCTTGTCGTCGAGTTCCTCGCCCGGACAGATCACACCCATACCGCCGGTGTTGGGTCCCGTGTCCCGGTCGCCGAGTCGCTTGTGATCACGACAGGTGGGGAGTGTCAGAATGGTGTTGCCATCGGTGATACAAAGGACGGAGAGTTCCTTGCCTTCCAGTCGCTCCTCGATCACGAGAACCGAACCGGCTTCCCCGTGAATCTTGGCGACCATGATGTCTTCGATGGCTTTGAAGGCTTCGGCGAGCGTTGATGGAACGACGACACCTTTGCCTTTGGCGAGACCTGAGGCCTTGATCACGGGCAACGCGGGGATCGGAGCTCTGAATGCCGCGGCGATCGTGGCATCGGTGTTCGTCAATCGCTCGAAATACTTGCGGCGATCAGCGAGTGATGCGTAGGTTTCAGTCGCCGCGATGGCGAGATTCAAGACCGTGAGTGCGCGTTGTTGCGCGGCGAAGATGCCGGTCGACGACGGGGGCATCTTCGAGAGTGCGTCAGGAATACGGCTGAGCATGTACGAGCGTTTGAGATCGTCGGTGTCGAATTCGCGAGGTGCTCCGAGGATGCGATGGAGTTCCTTGTCGTTGCGCACGCGTGAGCAGAGCCACGAGAACGCCGCGAGGTGATCGGTGAACGACTTCCCCTCTGCGATGGGAACCGTCGCGCTTCGCAGCAGATCCTTCGTCCACGCTTTGTCTGCTTCGATGCGCGCGCCTTCGGCGTTCGGGCCAAAGACCAGCGTGTCAGGGCCGGCGAGTTTGTCGGCGAAGCCTTCGGCGAGGGGATCTTCGGGACCGATGACGACGAGGCCGATGGAGTTCTTCTCAACGAACTGCTTCAGTCGGTAGATTTCGCGGATGGTCACAGGCGCATCGACAGCCTTGCCAAGCGCAGCCAATCCCGGATTTTCGGGATTGGTGATCCACAACTCGCCGAGGCGAGGTGATTCGCGCAGTTTCATGGCCAGTGCGAGTTCGCGTCCGCCACCGCCGATAAGCAGTACATTGATCCGATCGGTCATGCCGCGATGGTAAGCACCCTGTCAGGGGTTCGGCGGCACGATTGCGGGCCGGTTCAGACGGTTGAGTAACCCTCGCGAATGGCGAATCGAAGAAGTTCGGTACGCTTGTCAATGCCAAGCTTCTTCATGATGCGTTCTTGATGCCCGTCGACGGTTTTGACGCTGCGGCAGAGTTCCTTCGCGATATCACCTCTCGAAAGACCCTTGCCGATCAGTCGGATGATCTCGATCTCTCGGTCGGTCAATGTTTCGGAGACGGTATGAACCGCTGCAGGTGCGGGTGAGGCGTTCAGCCAGTTTGTGACATTACGTTCATCCATACAGCGGGAACGAACATGAGAGCTCATGACGAATCCGCCCTTTCTGCTCTTGGCGACATCGATGATGAGTCTTTCGATTTCGGCGGGATCATCGTTCTTGGAGAGATAGCCCCAAGCGCCGCATCGGTACGCCGCGGAGAGATAACTGTCGCGCACATGTGCGCTAAGCAGGATGAAGCGTTGATCCGGATTTTGCCGCTGGATCCGCGCGGCGATCTCAAAGATGTCCGCGCCGGGCATTTCGATATCGAGAATCACGATGTCCGGACGAAGCCTTCTGATCTCTTCGGTTAATCCGTTGGCGTTCGGGAGCGTCCCGACGACTTGAATACGTCCGGTGATGCTGAACTGTACTTTGAGTCCGTCAAGCACCAGAGCATGATCGTCGACGCAAAGCACGCTCGTTGTGCCGACCGGACGCGCGAGCCGATCAAATGACTGCGCAACGGGTGAGGTGGGCGAACGAAGAAGGGATTGGGCACGCATCGGAATCGCAGTTTCAGTTGACATAAGAGTGCTCCTTCAAATCAAATTGGAATCTGTTTGACCTGTTGGTCAAACTTCATCTGAATCGTCTCGGATTGCTCTTGTGTGTCTCTCACGGTTCGGAGATTCAATACGAACCGTGCGCGAATCAATCAGTCGGTGCTTGGACGTCAGTTCTCATCGCGGAGTCTGCCGTCGTGTTTCAATGACCCTTTCGTTAATGGCGGCTTGTTTCGTTCAGGGAGTGCAAGCCGTCTTGAATCGCCATCCCTGGTTTGTGAGTGTGAGTGAGTGAGAGAGAGAGAGAGAGAG
>JBKDPX010000215.1:0-3146 GCA_046342165.1 Phycisphaerales bacterium
CGGCATGGACTGTCGCTACTGCCACTCGAAGATCGAGAAGGCCAGCGAAGCCAACATCCCGAGCGTCGACACCTGCTACGGCTGCCACGCCGACGGCAAGTTGCAAAAGCTCGCCGAGTCCGACTCCCACAAGCAGCGCACGGAGTTCATCCGTGAAGCCATGCTCAACGACAAGCCCATCGAGTGGAACCGCGTGCACAAGTTGCCCGATTACGTGCGCAACTTCCCGCACGCCGCTCACGTTCGCGCGGGCGTGTCCTGCTTCTCGTGCCACGGTGAAATCAACACCATGCCCGAGGTGTACCAGAAAGAACCGCTCTCGATGAGCTGGTGCTTGGATTGCCACCGCAATCCTGAAGCCAAGGTCGTCGAGCCGGATCGCGTCACGCAGTTGCAGTGGGTCAAGCAGCACTTGGCCGAGCGCGCCGCCGCGGGCGACGCCGGAGTCGGCCAGGGCGCCGACATCGTCACGCGCCTGCAGATTCAGGCTCCTGAGAACTGCGGCGCCTGCCACTATTGATCCTCAAGTTTGATTCTTGCACAATATTACGATTCGTAAGAATATATCATAAAGGGGCCGAGGCCCCCGGGGCACGAAGCACATGAGCCACGATCAATGTCCGACAACCACGCACGGTGAGAAGAAAAAGCCCGGCAAGGCGGAACTCGCCGCGACCCCGCGCTCCTTGACGCGCATGAGCGGCATGCCCGTCTGGCGCAGCGCCGACGAGATCGCCGATCGCCCGGGCTTCCGCGACTGCCTCGAGCGCGAGTTCCCCGCGGGTGCGTCCGAACTCTCTCGCGCCGAATGGAACGACTCGAACGGTTCAGGCGACTCCCGCCGTCACTTCCTCAAGATCATGGGCGCGTCATTCGCCCTCGCCGGCGCCGCGACAATCCCCGGCTGCCGTCGCCCCGATCACAAGATTCTGCCGTTCAACAAACACCCCGCCGAGGAAGTGATCCCCGGCGAGTCCATGTTCTTCGCGACCAGCTTCGCGCGCCCCGACGGCGGCGCTGAGGGCCTCCTCGTTGAATCCATCGATGGCCGGCCGACCAAGATCGAAGGGAACCCGCTGCACTCCGTCAGCAACGGCAAGTGTTCCTCGTGGGCGCTGGCGTCCATCCTCGGTCTTTACGACCCCGATCGTCTCAAGTTCCCGATCTACAAAAACCCCGTGCGTGGCCAGGTCGAGGCCACCTGGGACGATTTCAAGCTCTGGCACTCCAAGGAATTCGCGAAGTTCGCGTCCACCAAGGGCCGCGGCCTCGCGCTCGTGATCGGCAAAGCTTCCAGCCCCGCCCGCGCCGAAATGGTGAAGGCGTTCAAGGGTCACTTCCCCGAAGCGCGCGTCGTGTGGTATTCAGCCGCCGATTGCGCCGCCGCTGTTGACGGTTCATCGATCGCCTTCGGCGCTCCCATGCGCGAGTTGGTGAACTTCAACAAGGACACCAATGTCGTTGTTTCGCTCGATCGCGATTTCCTCCACAAAGAGGAAGGCGAATTGTCCAACGCTCGTGGCTTCGGTGCTACGCGCCGTGTCCTCGAGAAGAACGATGCGATGAGCCGCCTTTATGTGACCGAGAGCACGCTCTCGCTCACCGGCGGTCAGGCCGATCACCGTCTCCGCCTTTCCCCGTCGCAGATCACGGTCTTTGCCGTTGAACTCGCCAAGTCCGTGCTGTCAAAGATCGGCGGTTCCGCCGCCGCGTCTGCGGTTTCGGGTGTCTCCGGAGGATCGCTCGACGCAGTGGCTGCGAAGTGGATGGAAGAGTGCGCCAAGGATCTTCTCGACCCTGCGAATCGCGGCAAGAGCGTGATCCTCGCCGGCAACTCGCAACCCGCCGCCGTGCACGCGCTGGTGCACGCGATGAACCATGCGCTCGGGAACATCGGCAACTCGATCTCGTATCTGCCGTTGAGCGATTGGGAGTCCTTCGATTCCGCCAAGGGTCTCGCCTCCCTCACGCAAGCGATCGAGTCCAAGGAAGTCAACACTGTTGTCGTTGTCGATGCGAACCCCGTGTTCGACGCGCCGGCTGACATCGCTTTCGCCAAGGCCTACGCCGCCGCGACCACGGTGTGTTTGACCGTCAGCCAAACCGAAACCGCGGCAGCCTCCACGTGGATGCTCAACGGAGCGCACTACCTCGAAAGTTGGGGTGACACCCGCGCCATCGACGGAACGATCGCTCCCGTTCAGCCGCTGATCGCTCCGCTGTATGCTCCCGCACTGAGCGAAATCGAGTTCCTCGCGATGCTCGTCGGCATGGAGTCCGAAGGCGTCAAGGGCAAGCCCGCTGACGGCTACGAACTGCTGCAACGAATCTGGTCGCGGGCATTGAAGGTCGAGGGCGAGGCCTTCGACAAGCTGTTCAAGCGCGCCCTGCACGACGGTGTCGTTGCGGGTACCACGGCGAAGGGGCAGAAGCCCTCGGTCGCGTTCGCCGCGGTCGCGAAGAGTGCGTCATCGCTCAAGTTCGAAGATGCGCCGACCGCGGACAGTCCTGAGTTTGTCTTCCGTCTCGGCAACCTGCACGATGGTCGCTTCGCGAACCTCGCATGGCTTCACGAACTTCCGGAAGTCGGCACTCGCACGGTGTGGGATAACCCCGCGCTCATGAGTCCGGCGACTGCAAAAGCGCTCGGCCTCGCGCCGCTGGATTACAGCGATCGTGAACCTTCGATGGTCTATACCGAAGGAACTTATCCGACCGCTCGCATCGGCGAATTCACCGTCGGCGGCCGCAAGATTCAAGCTGCTGTGTGGATCTGCCCCGGCATGCCCGACAACACCGTCGCCTTCACGCTCGGTTACGGTCGTGAAGTCAGTGGCAAGGTCGCCGACGGCGTCGGTTTCAACGTCAATCCGATTCGCGCGTCCGGCGGAATGTGGTACGCGGGCCGCGGCTCGCGTCCGCTCGTGGTCGCAGGCAAGGACTACATGATCTCCAGCACGCAGAACCACTGGACGATGGAAGGTCGCACCGCGATCGTCCGCTCCATCGATCTGCCGCGCTGGCGCAAGTTCGCTGATCACGTCGGTCATGGCGGCGAGACCTTCTACGGCAAGACGGCTGATCTGAAAGTCGGCGAATTGCTCGGCGATCTCAGCCACACGCCTCCGAACGTCTCCATCTACGAC
>JBKDPX010000216.1:0-3845 GCA_046342165.1 Phycisphaerales bacterium
GATGATCAGTTGCACTTCGCCCTGATAGGTTTGCGTCTCACCTTCGAGGAGCACGAAGCCGTCGGAAGGCATTTCGAATCCTTCTTCGAGCGTCCACACGCGACCCGGGATCTCGCCCGTGCGATCGGCGATCAAACAGCGAAGATACGGCTTGTCGGCGCGCGTACGACCCAGTTGCGGATTCTTGATCGCATACACACCCTTGATCCACTCGGAACCGCGGAGTGATTCGATCTTGCGTCGTTCGGTCTTGTTCTGCTTGGCGTCAAAGAGCTGTGACATGCGTGCAGTGTACACGCACCACGGGAGCGAATCGCGCGAAATCAGTTCAAAACGCGCAGCGGACGAAGGGTCAATCGCCCCGAGGCGGCGACGGCGCGCTCCGCGGGATTCGAGCCGGGTTCCAGTAACAACACTTCGCCCTTGAGATCAAAACGATCGTCGTCGAGTTCCTTGATCAACTCAATTTCGATTCGAAGCGTCGCACCGGGCTTGACGAATCGTCCGTACTTCAGCGCACGCACCATTCCCAAGACATGGCGCGACTTTGAATCGCCCTTTGATTCAACAAGCAATCGACGAGACGCCTGCACCATGCACTCGAGCATCATCACTCCGGGCAGAACCGGGAATGTCGGGAAATGATCCTGGAGATACTCCTCCGCGAGACTCACTTGCTTGAGAGTCACGATGCGTGACGGAGATACTTCGATCACGCGATCGACGAGTGAAAAGTGCATGTGGACCTCACAGTCGATGTTCGACGGGAACCTCACCGTGTGAAGCGCGGATCACGGAGCGAATTCCGCCGCGACCCTTCCAATTCGAAATCACGATCAACCACTTGGGCTGCATGAGCGAGGCGAGATCATCGCGGATTCTGTTGGTGACGCCTTCGTAGAAGATGCCTTCGTTCCTGAAGGACTGGTAGTACATCTTCAGGCTCTTGAGTTCGACACAGATACCGCCGTCTTTCGCGGCTCGCGGTTCGAAACGCACGGTGATCACGCCGAAATCAGGATGTCCGGTTTTCGGGCACTGCGAGGTGAACTCCTCGGCGATGTGTTCGATCACAAACGGCGAGTCGGTCGGGGTCGTAAAGGCTTCAAGCAATGAACGGTCAGGCATGGCGATTCCGTGTTCGAAGATGGACGGCGGTTACTGGAACCTTCCGATGAATTCAAGGATGCGGGGTTGATTACGTTCGATCTGCAGCGATTTTCGCCAACATTCGAGCGCCTCCTCTCGAGCCGCGTTGTTGGTTTGACTGCTGAAGTGCCACTCGTTGATCAGACACACTCCGATTCCGTTGAGCGCGGGATAGTGGTTCGGATCGAGCTCAATCGCACGGCGGAACGCCGCGATGCTCTCGGAGTAGCGGCGAAGGCGAAACAACGCGAATCCGCTGCGTTCACACGCGACGGCGGTCGGCGCGGTTTTTACGAGTTGATCGAGGGTGTTCACCATTTCCTCGTATCGACCGACCTTGCCGAGACTGTCGGCGAGATTCAGCAAAAGCGGCTCCGAGAGATCGGTGAGTTCGGCCGCTTGTTGCAACTCGACGATCGCCGATTCATGTTGACCAAGATCGCGGTACGCCGCGGCGAGGTTGATTCGCGCGGGAGCGTCTTTCGGATTGAGTTCGACCGCCTTTCGCGCGTACGGAATCGCTTCCGATGGTTCGCCGAGTTGGACGTATGCGGTACCGAGATTCAAATTCGCGTTGAAATCATCGGGACGGATCAACAGCGCGCGCAGATACGCACGCACGGAATCCGAAATCCGTGAGAGCAGTTGCAGCGAGAGCCCGTGAAGATACTGCGCATCAAAGTTCGCCGGCTCCAACGAAGCGGCCTTGCCGTAACGGGTCTCGGCTTTGGAGTAATCCCCTTGTCGCCGATAGATATCGCCCGCGCCGAGATACGCCGTCGTAAGGCTCGGGTTTTCGGCGATCGCGCGTTCGTACTCCGTCAACGCCTCGTCCCACTTGCCTTGTGCGCCCAGTGCTCTTGCCTTGCTGAGGGACTCATCCGCCTTCACCGGTTCGGGCGCGGAGAACGCCGGCTCACGGCCGTCGTTGGTGGTGCTCAACACCACCGGTTCCATCTTCGGGTTGTTGCGTCCGGCCGCGGCGTCGAGCGACTGACATCCGACAAGAACGACGGGGAACAACACCGTCACGATCGTGGGGATTGCGTTGTGCCGATCCATTCGAACTCCTGGCTTTGCGTCCATGCGAAACCGAAGCGGTACAGAGGCCGACTCGGACGGTGCAATCATATGTTCGCACCCTTGCGGCGCGATTTGACGGCGGCTTTTCGTCCCTCATCCAAGCGGATCAATGACTTGAGCCGACGAAGATTGATCACATCCGAGGGCTCGTCGGTGTCGCGATCGTCCTTGGGTGTTTCCATGATCTTCGGAATCCGCACTGCGGCGGGATGATTGACGATTGACGCGAATCCGGAAGAGGCAAGCGACTTTGAATCAAAGACGCCCTCGCCCGTGTGCGCTTTGGCACCTCCGCCGATCCAGCCCTCACCGATGTGTTGATGGCGATCGAGGCGACTGGCGAGTTTGCCCTTGCTGTCGTTGATATGCCAGACCTTGAGGTTCTGCATGCCGCAGATGCGATCAAAGCTCTGAAGCGCGTGCTCCGCCGACGGTTGTGTCGACATGTCGTAACCGAAGGCATGCATGTGACATGAGTCGAGACAAAATCCGATGCGATCGGGCTGTGCGGTCTGCTCGATGATTCCCTCACGCAGCAGCGCGAGTTGCTCGAAAGGCCCGCCGATGGTGCTTCCGGCTCCGACGGTTCCCTCCAGACAGCTGATCACTTTGGCGCCCTTGGTGCGGCGGAACAACTCGCGGTACGCGAGGGTGATGCGTCCGATGCCTTCCTCCAGCGTCCACTTCACGTGTGATCCGGGATGGTGGACGAGGAAGGCGATGCCGAGTGTTTCGCAACGCTCAATCTCGTCAGTCATCAAATCGATGCTCTTGGCCCAAAGTTCGTCATCGCATGAGGCGAGGTTGATGAGATATGAAGCGTGAGAGACGACGCGATCACCCCACCCGAGTCGTTTGATTTCGCGACACCACTCCTGCACCATCGCGGAGTCGAGGGGCTTGGCCTTCCATTGCTGTTGGTTCTTGGTGAAAACTTGAACGGTGTCGAGCCCGAGTTTCTCGGCCTCGTGCAGCGCGTTGACCATCGATCCGGCGATAGAAAGGTGTGATCCGAACATCGGGTCCTCCCAATCGATACTAGGTTGGGCCATCGACTCGCCGAACCCCCTACTCTTCATGCAATCACCGCGGCTTTCGGCTGTCGGTTTTCGCTTTTCGATGTGACCATGCCTCGACCACGCAAACTTCATGACGAGTTCTTCAAGAAGGCGAAAGCCGAGGGTTATGCCGCGCGTTCCGCGTACAAACTGCTGGAAATCAACGAAAAGAAGCGCGTGGTGCGGCCCGGATTTTTCGTGCTCGATTGCGGATGCGCGCCCGGAAGTTGGCTGCAGGTGGTCGAGGAGATCATCGGAGACAGGGGTTTGGCCTTGGGGATCGACCTGCAGGAAGTTCGAACGCCGTTTGGTCCGACGGTGAAGGTCTTGCGCGAAGACGTGTTTGCGTTCGACCCGACACCGTACATCGAGCATGCGGGACGACGCTTCGATGCGGTGCTCAGCGACATGGCGCCGAACACCACCGGACACGGCGACGATTATCTTTCGGTCCGACTCTGCCGTCGCGTGCTTGAACTGCTCCCACGGGTGCTTCGTCCTCATGGACATTTGTGCATGAAGGTGCTCGAAGGCGAAGAGTTCCCGCAATTGCTC
>JBKDPX010000217.1:0-25140 GCA_046342165.1 Phycisphaerales bacterium
ATGCGACCTTCGCTCATCACCACGATCAGGTCGGCCAGAGCCATCGCCTCTTCCTGATCGTGTGTCACATACACCGTTGTTACTTTCATCTTCGCGTGAAGTTGCTTCAGCTCCGCGCGCGTGGATTGACGCAGTTTCGCGTCGAGGTTCGACAACGGCTCATCAAACAGAAACACTTTCGGATCACGAACGATCGCGCGCGCCACCGCCACGCGCTGACGCTGTCCACCGGACAATTGTCCGGGTCCTCGATCGAGCACATCCGAAAGAAAAAGCTGCGCCGCGGCTTCACGCACACGGCGCAACCTCTCCTCATTCGCAACCTTCTTCATCACGAGCGGGAACGCGATGTTCTCCGCCACGGAAAGATGCGGATACAGGGCATAGCTTTGGAAGACCATCGCCATGTCCCGGTCCTTGGGGTGAACGTCGGTGACATTCGCACCGTCAAGCGCGATCGTGCCGCTCGTTACACCCTCAAGCCCCGCGATCATCCTCAGCAGTGTCGACTTGCCGCAGCCCGAAGGCCCCAACAGCGCGCAGAAACTCCCGTTCGGCACGGTCAACGACACACCTTTGGCTGCTTCAAAGCCGTTCGGGTAGGTCTTTCGTACCTCAGAAAGTTCAAGTCGCGCCATGTGTTCGGCAAATCTCTTGAATGAATGAAGAAGTGGGTCTGATCAGCAGCCCGCGTCCCAATCGGCGAAGAACGCGATCACGTCATCGCCGTCAGTGCCGCCGTCGCCGGTGTAGTCCGCGTTGCCCGCGTCCCAATCGGTGAAGAACGCGATCACGTCGTCGCCGTCGACGCCGCCGTCGTTCGTCCAGTCGGCCGGACAACCGGTCGGCTGCGCCGGTCCGAAGGTGATGTCATCGAACCACACGGCACCACCCGCGGTGGCGGGCTGAATGTGCAGAGGAACGACGCGAGCCTTGACCGTGCCCGCCGGAGCGACGCCCGAAACCGTCACGGGGTGCCACACATCGGGCGCCGTGTTCGCGTCAGCCGCGGGGGCTGAAACATAAGAAATCAAGTTATTGCCGGCGTCGCGGAATTCGATGTTCAGCACGGCGAAGTTGTCGCCGGAGATCCGATCGGCACCCTTCGTGCCGACATATGCCGTGGCTTCGAACGCTTCGCCCGCAGTCGCGGGGGTGTCCTGGAAGCAGCCGGTCGCGTTGTACGGGCCGCACCAACAGCCGAACATCTTGACGGATTTGGTTCCCGTGCGCACGAATGTGCTGTCGATGAACGCGTTGTTGAACTTGGTCCAGTTCACGAAGTTGGATTCGAATCCGCCGTTGGCGAGTCCGTTGAGATTCACCGCGGCGAAGCTCGCGTCATCGAACAGAACCGAGCCGCCGAGCAACTCCGGGCCCTGAATGTGGATCGTCACCACGCGGGCCGTCACTGCGCCCGGGGGCGCGTAGCTCGTCACCGAGTACTCGCGCCACACATCGCGCACCGTCGCGGCGGTCGCGCCGGTCGTGCTCTCGAACGAAATCTGCGTGCCCGATGCATCCAGCCATTCGATGTTGATCGCGCCGAAATTGCTGCCCTGGATCGGATCAGCCGCGCTGTTGAACATCCAGACCTTCGCCTCGTACGACTGACCGGGTGTCACCGCCACATCTTGATATGCACCCGCTGCGTTGTAAGGAGCGGAGAAGTTACCGTATGCTTTCAGGCAGACCACGCCCGTACGCGCACCCGCGAACTCGGGCAACGCATTGTCGAATGTCGTCCAACCGTCAAACACGGTCGAGGTTCCGGGCACTTCGAAGCTCGGATTGTTCAACTGTGCCTGAGCAAGACCCGCCGACAGGGTGAGGCCGCACACGCAAACAAGAACGGAAGTCTGACGCATTTGCAATCTCCTCAATCTCTTAAAACTCTCTGCATCACGTTGATCAACTCTCACTCGACTTACGAACGACGACGATTCTGTTCGATTGCGCTTGTCGAGCTTTCCTCATTCGAGACTTCGCCCGTCGGAACAACCGAAGGCGGGGCTGTCGTGCCGTTGACTTCAAAGACGGTCGGAAGCGTGCGCCGGAGCGTTTCCATTCGCGTTTGCGGACGAGCCAGCTTCGTGCACAGCCACGAGGCGGCTTCGAATCCCAACGCCGATGCGTCCTGACACACCGCGGTCAATCGCGGCCACACATGCATGCGAATGTCGAAGTCGTCCATACCGACGATCGACAAATCGCGCGGAATCACGACTTCACGCTCTTGAGCGCGGCGCATGATTCCAAGAGCGGTCATCGGGTTGGTTGCAAAGACAGCCGTCGCGCGAGGGCGCGAATCGATGATGCTGTCCAAGACCTGCTCTCCTGATGACAACGAGGCCGGAAGTTCAAAGATCAGTGACGGATCAACGGTGATGCCCGCGCAATGCAACGCATCATCGAAGCCGCGCCGACGATCCGCGTGATCGCTGTCCGAGATGTTGTGGATCGCCAGCGCGATGCGACGATGCCCGAGCGCGATCAGGTGTTCCACGGCTCGCCGACTGCTGTAATACGACTCCGTGCGAATCGAATTCACATTGCGATCATCGAAGTGCTCCGCAACGACGACCGCCGGGAAGCGCTCCGAGGCGATTTCCGAAATCGTCTGCCGCGTGTGCCGGAAACAACGCAGAATCACGCCTCGAACTCCCTTGCGGTGGAAGAACTGCGTGTAGGACTCGCGCGGATCCTTGTCGCGACGGATCGACAGCAGTTTCAGATCGAACTGCTGCTCACCCAAGCCGCGCATGATTCCCGTCAACAGCGAACTCTCGAACGAGCCGTACTCGGTTCGAACCGGATCCTCGGGGTAGGCAAGGGCGATCACGTTCGAAACTCGCGGGCCGATCTTCGCGAAGTATCCGATGTTGTTGATCCCCTCAAGCACGCGCGCACGCGTCTGCTCATCCACATTCGGATGATTGTTCAGCACGCGGCTCACCGTCGCCGGTGAGACATTCAATGCCTTCGCAATTTCGCGCACCGATGCCAAAGCGGAACCTCGTTTTGGAACACTTCGTGAAACAGTATCACAAGTAACGCGTTTCAGGATACAAGCCTCGTGCTTCCGGCGCAACACGATTTTCAGCATTTCCTTGTTCGCCGGCAAAAACCCTTGAGTTCTAAGCGCATGCCGGGGTATGCCCCGAAACCTGCGGTTCCCCATTTTTATGAAAATCGGCAATGAAACAGTTGCAGGACCGTTGAAACTGGTTACCATCCCGGAGTTGCCGGATGAGCCTTGCAGGGAATCCCCTCATTCGGCCTTTATGGGTCGAAGGAGCGCCATGAGACTCGTTGCCGGTTGCCTGTCATTGATTGCCGCCGCCTGCGTCAGCGCCGGCTGTTTCACGATCGTTACCGGCCCATCCACCGATCGCAGACCGTTTGACGCTTCCCCAAGCGGTCGGTGGATGGGTTCGGGTATCGCATACGGTCCGTATCGCGACGGCCAGGCGCCTGGAAAGTCCGAGCCCGATGAATCGCAACTGCTTGAGGATCTGCACATCCTCGCGCGCGATTGGAACATGGTTCGCCTGTACTCCTCGAGAGGCAGCGCCCCGAAACTCTGCGCCCTGATACGCGAACACAAGATCCCCGTCCGACTGATGGTCGGCGTTTGGATCGGCCCGGAATTCACGGAAAAAGACGGTGTTCGATCCGATATCCCCGAGGTTGTCGAGTCCAACCGACAGGAAATCGAATCGGCCATCGTTCTCGCCAACACATATCCCGAAATCGTGATGGCTGTCGGTGTGGGCAACGAGACTCAAGTCACCTGGTCGTCCCATCGTTCCGACCCGGCTCGTTTGATCGCCGCGATCCGTCAGGTTCGCTCCGCCGTCAAATGCCCGGTGACCACCTGCGACGACTTCAGCTATTGGGCTGCGCCCGAGAGCAAGGCGGTCGCGGCGGAGTGCGACTTCATCGCCGCGCACCTGTATGCGATGTGGAACAAGCAGCAACTTCCCGATGCGCTGGATTGGACGCGCGAAAAGCTGAACGCGATCGAGACGACGCACCCGGGAGTCCCGATCGTTGTCACCGAAATCGGCTGGGCGACCAAGAAGGGAACCGAGGGGTATCAAGCCATCGGCGTGGTCGCGACTCCCGGCGAAGGCGAGCAGGAACTCTTTTATCGCGCGCTTCGGGATTGGGCCGCCGAGCGAAAGTTGCCGTACTTCTACTTCTCGGCGTTCGACGAGAACTGGAAGGGCGGGAATTCCCCGGACGAGATCGAAAAGCACTGGGGGGTCTACAACGCGGACCGGACTCCCAAACGCGTGATGAAGTCTTCCGTTCCCGCAAAGTGATGGTACGATGTTCGGCATGTTGAAACGCCCCGACAATCTGTGTGCGCTCGGTGCGATCGCGATCATCGCTTCCGGCGCTTGCGCTCAAACCGCTTGGGTCAGCGTGTGGGCCGATGAGTTCAACGGTTCTGTGCTCAACAGTTCCAATTGGGAGGTCATGCTTGGCACGGGCACGAACTATGGACTGACCGCGTGGGGAAATAATGAACTGCAATATTACACGGGGCGGACGCAGAACCTGACCGTCGGCTCCGGCATGCTCACGATCACCGCGCGAGCTGAAAGTTACTTCGGGTCAAGTTACACTTCGGCGCGGATTCGATCGCTCAACAAGCGCGACTTCACGTACGGCCGCGTTGAAGCGCGCATGAAGGTTCCGGCGGGACAAGGACTCTGGCCGGCGCTGTGGATGCTGCCGAGCACGACTACCTACGGCGGATGGGCCGCAGGCGGTGAGATCGATATTCTGGAAACGGTCAACGCGGCGGATCAAGCCCACGGCACGATCCACCACGGCGGGCAGTGGCCGTCGAACCAGCAGATCGGCGGAAGCCTTGCGGGCAATTGGTCCGCGGATTTCAACGTGTATGCGATGGAATGGGAGCCCGACGAAATCCGCTGGTACGTCAACGGAAGCCAGTATTTCGCCGTCACGAGCAACCAGTGGTTCAGCGCCAACGCGACATCCAATGATCGCGCTCCGTTTGATCGCCCGTTCCACTTCCTCATCAACCTCGCGGTCGGCGGCAATTGGCCGGGCAATCCCAACGCATCAACGCCATTTCCGGCGCAATTTCAAATCGACTACCTCCGCATGTTGCAACGACCCGCGCAGGGCCCCGCGACGGGTACGGCGCCGCGTGCAACCGCGCGAATCGAAGCGGAGAACTTCGATGTGGGCGGTGCGACATTCGCGTATTTCGATACCGAAGCATCCAATGTCGGCGGTGTGCTGCGCACGCAGGAGGCCGTCGATATCGAAGTATGTTCCGAAGGCGGGCACAACGTCGGTTGGTTCAGGCCCGGCGAATGGATGGAGTACACGGTGAACGTCCCCCGCACGGGGCGCTATGAGTTCCGTCTCCGATTCGCCACCCCGAACTCCAGTTGCACATATCGCGTCGCGGCAAACGGCGTCGATGTCTCTCCGATCACGCTGCTCTTTCCTTCAGGCGCGTGGCAGACGTACCGCACGCAGAAGGTGAATGTCGATCTGACATCCGGGATCAACGTGATTCGGCTGACGAACACGAGTTCGGTCGCCGGTCGCGAATATAACATCAATTGGATCGAATTAGTTGTGCCCGGCGATGCCGACGGTGACGGCTCGGTTTCGATCGAGGATCTCTACGCCTTCGAGAACTCCCGCGCCTCGTTCCCGGATGTCGACGGTGACGGCACCGCTTACACCGCCTTTGATCGCGCCACGCTCATCCGGTTGATCCGCGCGACCGATCGAACACCTTGATTCGCTGTGCAACGGACTCGCCGAGTATCATCACGGGAGATCGCACGTCCTGATGCGTGCGCCGGCCCCGTGGCGAAATGGCAGACGCAGCGGACTTAAAATCCGCAGTCGGTAACACGGCGTGTGGGTTCAAGTCCCACCGGGGCCACTTACTTCCCCGTCAACATGTACCAGAACATCCTGCCCGCCACCGCGAGCGCGGCGATCAGGAATGCGTAACGAACGAATCGAACACCGCCCTTGATTGCGATGTTGCTTCCGATCACGGATCCCGCGGCGTTTGCGATACCCATCGGAATCGCGACCTCCCACGACACCAGTCCGCCCGCGATGAATGTACCGAGTGAGCCGACGTTGCTTCCGAAATTGATCGCCTTCGCATTGCCGGTTCCGATCACAAAGTCGAATCGCAGCCAACGAACCATCACGAACACCAGAAAGCTCCCGGTTCCGGGGCCGAAGAATCCGTCATAGAAGCCCAGAATCAAACCCGCGAAAATCGTGATCGCGATCGTTCGCGCGTTCGGCCCTTGATACGAGTTCTCTCCACCGAACTGTGGTTTGAAAAACATGTAGAGCGCCATCGTGACGAGCATCACGCCGAAGACGCCTTTGGTGACGGACTCGTTCAGATTGCCTGCATGAATGAGCGTTTTCGCTCCCGCGATGGAGCCGAGGATCGAGCACGCGCCTCCGATCAGCGCCGTCGTCTTGTCCATCTTTCCGCGTGCGAAAAAACTGATCGTCGCAGCGCTGGATCCGCTTGTGCCGACGAACTTGTTGGTGCCGGCGACCATCGGGATCGGAAGTCCCAACGCCGCGAGTGTCGGCATCGTGAAGATGCCGCCGCCACCGGCCATCGCGTCGATCAATCCCGCGATGAAGGCGATGACGGTGCAGACGCTGATCTGCAGGGAGGATAACTCAGTCACGTCCTGAGTCTAGGAATCCAATGTGGCGGTGACGATTCCATTCCCGGCCGTGATCGAGTAGCATGACACGATGGAGTTCGAGCCATGAATCGATCCGATGACCGCGCTCCCGATGAAACCGGATCAGTCGGCGACGGTGACTATGTGGTGGCCCAAGGCGAGTGTTTGAACTCGATCGCTGCCGCACATGGGCACTTGCCCGACACGATCTGGAATCACAGCGGGAACGCGGAGGTCAAAAGAACGCGCAAGTCGCCCGATCAGTTGCTTCCGGGAGATCGATTGGAGATTCCTCCCATCGAGGAGGGAAGCGAGGATTGTGCAACAGAGAAGCGACACCGCTTTCTTCGTAAGGCCGTGCCGATCGAACTGATCATCCGTGTACTCAAGCGTGCGAAAGATGTGCCGGTGAGACAAGTGGCTTCCGACAAGAACACATCGTGGGAGTTTGATGACGCACCCGAGGATCCGATTGAACAACCGGATGACGAACCGGAGGCGAATCAGAAATATCGATTGGAGATCGATGGATCGGCGTTCAACGGAACCACGGATGACGACGGTTATGTGCGCGAGTCGATTGTGCCGGGGGCGCAAAGCGGTCGTCTGGTGATTCGGCCCGGCGCGACGGATGAGCGCGTGTTCATCTTGGCGCTGGGCGCGATGGATCCCGTGACGGAACCCGCAGGCGCGGCGAAGCGGCTTCGAAATCTCGGTTTCGCCTGCCGCGACACCGCGGAAATGAACGACGAATTGAGCATGGTTTTACGCAGATTCCAAGCGATGCGCGGGATCGATGAGACCGGAGCGTTGGACTCCAAGACACAAGACGAGTTGAAGGCTGCATACGGAAGTTGAGGAGCGGATCGTGCCCACGACGAAGATCAAGGTGTCGTTCGGAACGCTCAAGTGCATCAGGCAGGGTGCGCTTTGGGGTGAGGCGTCGTGGGCGTTCGAGGCCATGGTTGATGGCGTAAAGGTCGGGGACTCCGATCTCGTGTTCCCCGTGAAGTCGGGTGACTCGGTCGATTTAGACCAAGAAGCGTGGGGCGCCGTCATCGATGTTTCCACGCGCAAATCCGGCGATGTCGTCGAAATCTCCTTCGCGGTCAATGAACGGACCGGAGGCGGTTCCCGATCGATGGGAGATGTGAAGCTAAAGATCAATCATCCATTCGCGAATCCGCTGGAACAGAACATGATCGGTAAACCGGTTGGTACGGTTTTTAAATCGTCCCGATTCAGCATCCCTGTCAAGGTCGATATCGTCGAATCCACCGGCGGCTCGTACAGCCCGTCGGCGATCCCAGTCGCGAAGGCCGGAGCTGCCGCGACTGAAAACACCGTCAGTTCGGATGATCTCAAGATCCGCGTCGAAGTCAGTCCGGTGGTCCCCGTCCTCGATGCGAGTCAGACTCCTCCGCGACCTGACTTCGGTCCCATGTCCAAGCCCGGCGCCAACACGCCGTTTGCGGCGCCGGTGGATCTCGGATCGCCTCTCCCGTTGAACGCGCTCGCGAACCCTTCGCTGATTCCTGTTCTGCAGCCGACGGATCCCGAGTTTGATGCGAAATGCGCTCGAATCGCGGCGACTTGGATCCAGCCGAACGATCTCGATGTGACAAAGCTCCGTTGGGTGGTGAAGTCCGGGCCTGTGAAGATCAAAGGAAGTACGAAAGGTGTGTTGTGTATCGAGGCTTATGCCACGTCGACGGCCGACAAGCCGGCGGAGATCGAACTGCGTTGGGAACGCGATGATGGGCCGATACTCTCCCTGTTTCGTGCATGGACCGGACCGATTCTGTACATCCCACTGCGGGCCACGATTCTCATCGGAAGTACTGCAAACTCCAAGCCGAGACTGACCGCTCAGCATGTGTTCAAACACATCAACGCGGCGAATGTTCTGATGTACCAGGCAGGTCTGCTCTTCCAACCCGACAATGACAAGCGCCGCTGGGATGGTGCACAAGCGCATCCGGGAGCGCCCGGAGTGTTCACGATTCAGGTGCCCAAGAAAGACCTGACGATCGGCGTCAATACCAACACGCCTTCGCTCTCGATGTTGCTCAATTGTCGGCCGGGCGCCATGCATATGTGCTTCGTGAAGTCCTGCGATAGTGCCGGCATCGCAGGTGTCGCGACCGATCGTCCCGGACTTCCTGGAGCGATCCGCGAACTCGATGGAGCCCCCAGTACGTCCTGGGTTCCGCCGACAGGGGTGCTTCCGGATGCCGCGGCACAAACCGTAAAAATGCACACGCTCGACGCTTCGAGCGCCCGCACAACCAAATCAGACAAGGACTACCTCGCCAAACGCCAGAAGGTCGATCCGGCTTTCACGCAAGCGTCATACGACAAGGTGTTTGGTGCGATCATGCCCGATTACACCAAGCCCGAAGATCCCGATTGGCCCCAAACGCTCGCGCACGAGATCGGGCATGTCATGGGACTTCGTCATCGAGGTAATCCGGGTACTGATGAAGCCTCCGGCCAGATCGGATCTCACGATGAGGTCAATGGCAAAGGTGGTCGAGGCCACCCATGGCTTCAGAATGTGATGTGCTACGGATACCTGCAAAGCCAGGATTTTGATTTGGTGCAAACAAAACTTCTGCGTGAGCATGCGTGCGCGCTACAGGTGATGCCCCCGGAAGTTCCGGAACCGGCGAAAGATGATGTGCTCCGCGAACTGCAGAGAATTCTCGCCGTGCCTGAGTCCGGAGTCTGGGACGACGCAACCGAAGCCGCCGCCTCGAAACGAATGGTCCGCAACGGTTCCACCGGGGAGGTCGTCGAATGGGTTCAGAAACGACTTCAACATTACGCGATCGATTGCGGACCTGTTGATGGAATCTGCGGTTCAAAGACATCAGGAGCGATCACGGAGTTCCAGCGAACTCACCCTCCGTTGACCCCGGATGGCGTCGCCGGACCCAAGTCCATGCGCTCCATGGTGGAATCATGAATCGTCGCTTCGCCGCGCGTGGTGCATGGGCGCTCGCGGCGATCGTTGTCTCTGTCCTGCCGTCTTGTGAAGATGCGGATCCGCCAACTCGTTCTCATGTTCGTCCGAATTCATCCGAGGTGACACCAGTGCATCCCACACTTGAAGATACGGTTGCGTCAACGCAAGACCCGCGCCTGCTCTTGCAAGCCGCGCGAAACGCCGCGCAGAGCGAGAGCGTCTCCGAACACGCGGCGCTCCGGCGATTCATGGTTGATCCCGCGTTCGTCGAATCACTCGATTCAATCGATGATTATCAAGAGCCGCCGACGCGACTGCGCATCGCCGGAGTCATTCGGGACTTGATGGAGCATCGAATCCCTGAATGTGATCGCCCATTGAACACCCTCGCCTCGGACGATTGGTTCGTGTCCATCGAACCGCGCCAGTATCTCATGATCTGCGCGATGGTCGAAGTACGACCGGCGTCACCGCAAGCCGTCGCGCTTTGGTCAAAGCACTCCACCCCCGACGCCGCCTACCGCCACACTACGCTTGATGCCATCCCGGACAACGGAACCGAACCGGCGCTGGCGTTGCTCGAACGAATACTCACCGATCCCGCGCATGATCCGGACGAACGTGTGGCATGGATGCGAGACGGAGTCCTTCGTCATCGTGACGAACTGCCGTTGCTCCAAGCGTGTGACCGCATGCTGAGAGGAAATCTCGAGCCGGAACTCAAACCCGCCTTGGTCAGCGCTCTCTTTGACTACTCAGAAGCGTGGTATGTCGCTTGTGACTTCCCTCGCCCGCCCGCGCTGGTTGCGATGTCCAAAGAATCCAAGTTGCAACTGCGGTCGATCGGAATCCATGCGCTCGAGACCTTCGAACTTGATGTCCGAACGAAGGCGGCGGTCGAAGCAACGCTGAAGACGCTCCCTGAATCGTGATGGGGGCGCCCGTTCAGGTTGATTTGACGCTTATCGGTCGAATCGGTCCGTTTTTGCTCGACCTTCCGTCCCTTCGTGCGCCGATATTCGCAACTCATACGCGTTTCCGTCACGAATGTCTTGCGAGGGGATGGAGTGATTCAAGTGAGAAACTTCTGTGCATCGATCGTGCTCTTGAACTCTTGCGTCGCGCTCGGTGTTGTCGTTCCCTTCACCGAACAGTTTTCCTCGTCCGGAGCCAACTGGAGCTCGAGTTCGGTCTTCACGCCGCTCAACTATCCGTCGTCGGGCGGACCTGACGGCTCCGCATTCGGTTCGCAGAACTTTTCGTTCGCGAATCAAGCGGCGTTCAATCAGCCGATTCTCTTCCGCGGCCAAAGCAACTTCAACTCAAGCGGGAACGCCTTCGTGGGAGACTGGATTTCCGCGGGAGTGACAACGGTGAGTTTCGACGTGCGTCACAACGCATCCGCGCCGATCGATTTCTTCGTTCGATTCGCGCCTCCATTCGGCGCCGGAGTCGTCGGACTCTTCAGCGCTCCCGTTCAGCCCGGCGTCTGGACCACGCTTTCGTTCTCGGTGAACTCCTCCAATCCGCAGATCATCTACGAAGGCACCACCTTCGCCACGTTCTCCTCGATCGCGCGCACGCAAGTCGGCATCCTCGTGCCGCAATCGCTTGCGGGTAATCAATCGTCCTTCTCGTTTGACATCGATAACTTCAGCGTGGTTCCCGCGCCGAGTGCGCTTGCGTTGCTGGTTTCCGGCTCTTGCCTCGCCACGCGCCGGCGCCGTCGCTGATTGTCATCGATCCATCAAGGTGAGAACAAGAGCGCGCAAAAGCGCTCTTTTTCTTTGGCGAATCCGCGAGCCGGGCCCGGCAATTCCAGATATCGCGGCTCACTGTTCAAGCCTTTGCGGACTTCAGCCTGTAATCGTCCGGGCGCGCACAGTTCAATCGTGTTCGTCGAAGCGAAGATCAATCCTTCGGGGTTCAGCGCTTCGGCCGCCGCGCCGACGAGTTTGCGATAGTCGCTGACGGAACTCCATGCGCGCACGTCATTTTTCTTCGAGCCGGATGCGTAGCTCGGAGGATCGAGAATGATCATGTCATATGTGAGATTCTTGCGTTTGGCGTAATCGAGGAACTCGAATGTTCCCATCTTCGCGAATCGATGCGCGCTCGCATCCAGTCCGTTGTGTGCGAAGTTTCGCTTTCCCCATTCAAGGTATCGGGCCGAAACATCGACGCTGGTCGTTTCCGCACCGCCCATCGCGGTCGCGACGCTGAACGCGCATGTGTAGCTGAACGTGTTGAGAACCCGCACCGGATTCCCGGTCTTCGCCCGACGCTTCGCGACAAGCGTCTTGAGTCGTGATCGATTTGATGATTGATCGAGAAAGATCCCGGTCGAGAGTCCGTCGTACATCCGCACTTCAAGTTTCATCGAGTCTTCCTCGATGAGGAACCACTCCGCGCACCGCTCACCCGCGGCCGGCTCCGGATCCGTCACACACGCCGGCAATTCGCCGCCGAGTTTCGATCGATCTTTCATGAACGGCTTGGAGTAGACGCTGCGCACCCGCGGGCTGAGCGCTCGAAGGCACTCTTGCGCCGCAGCCGTCGTATCCCAACCCGATGGCACGCGGCCTTCGTACTCGATCAGCACGGCGCAGTCCGCGTACACATCGACGAAGACGCCGTCGATGCCGGAGCCTTCGCCCGCGAAACATCGAAAAGCGCTCGCCGGGTTCGAAGGGGCGCCGCGAAGACCCGCTTCGAGTCCGAGTCTCAGTCGCTCGAGATGATCCGAAGTGCTGGACACGGCGTTGAGGATAGCTTCAAGGCTGTTTTTCAGCCGAAAATCGCGAAAGTTCGTGTTTCGTAAGGATGAAATCGCGCGCACCTGTGGCCGGGACGAATCCTGCGGCCTAGACTCTCGACCCCGAGCGGCGCGATTTCGCCGCGCGGGCATCAGTTTTGAGCATCGGGAGGTCTGTAGTGGTTCGTATTCGCATGCAGCGTCTTGGTAGAAAGAACCGTCCGTTCTATCGCATTGCCGCGATCGATCAGCGCACGCGCCGCAACGGCCGCGTGATCGAGGCGCTTGGCACCTACGACCCGATCCACCCGGATGCGACCAAGCAGATCGAACTCAACGAAGAGCGCATGAAGTACTGGCTCTCCGTGGGCGCCAAGCCCTCCGACACCGTTCGCGACATGCTTGCCAAGCGCAACATGGGCGATCTGAAGGAATGGGAAGCCGGACGCGAGCACGACCGCAAGGTCGTCGCCGCCAAGGCCGCCGCCGCGGCAACCGCCGGCGAGAAGAAGGACTGAGTTCCACACACTGAACTTGCGAGGCCTGGATCGATTGATCCGGGCCTTTTTCATTGTCACAGTCGACTTCGCGATAAACTGCGGACATGAGCGAACGCCTCTTCAACGCTGTCCTGGCTTCCTGCATGCTGTTCGGATTCGGATGCGCCTCGGCCCCCAAGCCCAAGCCATCGACTTTCGAGCCGCCGGTCATGCCGACGACATGCTCGTACGACATCGTTCGTGTCTATGACTCACAGGTTGTTTCGATGCAGGAACTCGTGGATCAAGCCGCGAAGGCGAGGTTCGTGTTGATCGGAGAGTATCACGAGCAACCTGACGGTCAGTGTTTCGAGTCCGCATTCTTCCGACAGTTGATCGGACAGGCTCCCAACGCGTTGGCGGCGCTGGAGTTCTTTGAGCGTGATGAGCAGGCGCACATCGACGATTTCATCGGCGGTTTGACCGATGAGGCGGCGTTCATCAAATCTTCCGCCAGGTCTGCGGGAAACTACTCGCCCGCGCATCGCGACATCATTCTTGCGAGCAAAGAGATCGGGCGGCCGGTCATCGCGGCCAACGCGCCGCGCCGCTACGTGCGGCTGGCGAGAACGCGCGGATTCGAGCCGCTGGAGAAACTCGGATCGGAGCAATCTCGCTTGTTCGCGATCCCCAACGTCCGTGCAAGCGAGGCGTACCGTGAACGGTTTCTCGATCTGATGGCGCCCAAAGACGAAAGCGGTCAGCGAAAGGGACTCGACAATGCGGAGAGCATGTTCCGATCGCAGACGATGTGGGACGCGACGATGGCGGATTCACTGCTCCGGGCGCACCGAAGCTCGCTTGGCGCGCCGATCGTCTTGATCGTGGGTGCATTCCATGTGGACGATGAGGGGGCGACCGCGCAGTACGTGCGAGAGGGCGCGCCCGAGGCGGCGCGCGTCACCATAGTTATGAAATATAACAATGAAGCCATCGAGCCCGGTTGCGCGGATTTCGTTGTCCGGCTCGCCGCCCCCAAGCCCGAATGAGTTTGTCGCTCAGGGCTTCGCGCTGACCGTGATACCTTGCGGCTTCTCGCGCGGCGCCTGCAGATGCAATCGGCGTGTGCGGTGTTCCGACCAGTCCTTGACCTTCAGGTCCGGCGAATCCGTTCCATCATGGATGCGCAGGATGTCGTAGGTGTTGTTGCGCTGCGCGGGAAGGAATCCCGCATCTCGAATCAGTCGGCACAACACGGCTTCATCGAGGCAGTACGTTGTGCCCGCGCTGCTGACGACGTTCTCCTCCATCATCACGCTGCCCATGTCGTTCGCGCCGTACATCAGACCGACTTGGCCGATGTGCGGCCCCATCGTGACCCAAGAACTGCCGATCGAATACACGTTGTCGATCATCAAGCGGCTGATCGCCTGCGTGCGCAGATACTGCGATGCGCCGGACATGCGTACGCGGCGGCCGAACTCCGAAGCGCCCGGACCGAGCGTGCGGTAATCCACCGCTCCTCCTTTGCCGAAGTCGTACGCGCGCGCGACGATGTCGCCCGGGAACTCGGCTTCAAGTTCCCCCGGATTCGCTCCCCAATCCTTCACGCGGCCCAGCGGCGTGTTTTCGCGCTGAAAGGGCCAGGAAATGAAGGCTTTGTAGTGTCCCCAAGGTGCATCATCGTCACTCTCGTGACGCAACGCGCGATCTTGCCAGTCTCGCACAAGCATCATGTGATGCACGCGATCGGCGAAACCTTCGATGTGGCCGAACATCATCGTGGCGCTGGTGAACATGCCGAGCGTGTGCGCCACATACATCACCGTGAGCCAGCTCTCCGCGTCGCACTTGCCGAGTCCGATCTTGCGACGGACGGGATCGGCGAAGATCTCGCCGCCGCCTCCGGGCAGGCTGTCGAGGCCGGCCGCGCGGAGTTTCGTCAGCACCCACCGCACTTTCTGTTCGAAGTTCGCGCCCGGCGGATCGAAGAAGTTCACGAACTCGACCATCTCGGGCGGCGAGAACGCGTGCACATGGATGTGCGGAAAGCGCTCTTTGATCGATGCAAGTAATGTGAGATAATAATCGAGCGGCAGTTCGGGATTCATGCCGCCTTGCATCAGGATCTGCGTGCCGCCGATGGATGAGAGTTCGGCGATCTTCTCGTGGATCTGCTCATGCGTCAGGGTGTACGCGTCGTGATCATCGGAATCGCGCCTGAAGGCGCAGAAGGTGCATTTGGCGGTGCAGACATTCGTGTAGTTGATGTTGCGATCGATGATGTAGGTTCGGAACCTGTCGCCATGAAGCGCGCGGCAGCGTGCGTCGGCCCACTTGCCGAGCCAGACGAGGTTCGCGCCTTGAAAGAGTTCGAGCCCTTGCTCCGGTGTGATGCGGAGTTCGCCGCGCACGACGGCGCTCATGAATCCGTCATCGAGGGCGGAGAGTCCGGGTCGGGTTTCTGGTTGCGTGCGCGCGGTGGCCATCAAACGTCCTTTGGGCAAATGGATGCCGTCGCGGAATAGTACGCTTGGCCTCTCTTCTCTTCGATGATTCGGTCGTGCACGGCATCGGTATGCCGCTGAAAACCCTCGTTTTCACGCGCGCGGATGGAATTTTCGGTGCGCGGACTTGAGGTGGGAGCGGTCGACGTGCGTGTAAATCTGGGTTGTCGCGATGTCCGCGTGGCCGAGGAGTTCCTGAACGGCACGCAGATCGGCGCCTCCGATGAGCAGATGCGTGGCGAAGGAATGTCGGAGCTTGTGCGGATGCATATCGCCGATGCCGCGCGCAAGTGAGTAGCGCTTGACGATCTGCCAGATCGCGACGCGTTCAAGCGGTTTGCCGGTCTTGCTCAGAAAGAGGGCGCCGTTGTGTTTGCCCTTGGCGACCAAGGCGGGACGGCAGTCTTCGCAGTAGCGTTCGATCGCCTCCCGCGCCTGGTCATGCACCGGCACGATGCGTTGTTTGTTGCCTTTGCCCGTCACGCGGACGACGCCCTGTGCGGGGTAGTAGTCGTTGAACGGCAACCCGGCGGTTTCGCTCGCGCGCAGACCGCTGGCGTACATCAACTCCATGATCGCGCGATCGCGGAGGTTCATGCGAAGACCGTCATCGTCGACTTCCGTTTCGGATGCGCTCCGGACCCCAGTGAGCAATTTCTCCATCTGTCGGGGACTGGTGACTTCCGGCAAGCGCTTCCAACGCGTCGGACGTTCAAGCAACTCGGTGGGATCGCTGTCGATGATCTTGTTCGCGAGCGCCCAACGGAAGAACACGCGGATCGTGGCGAGATGTCTAGTGATCGACGATGCGGCGAGATTGCGTTTGATCTTGAGTTGAACGAGATATTCGGAGAGCCCGCGAGGTTGCAGTGCGACGATGGTGCGTTCGCCCTTCTCGTCGAGCGCGATGAAGAAATCACGCAGATCGCGCCCGTAAGACTCGAGCGTGTTGTCGGACATGCCGCATTCCACACGCAGATACGTCATGAATCGCTTGTGCAGCGAGACGAAGCAGTGGGGGATTTCCGCGGCGATTCGTGCGGACATGGCGTTGATTACTTCGGCGTTCGCGGGGTGTTGATCCAAAAAAGAAAGCACCCCGGCTCGAAGAACCGGGGTGCGGGAAGTTACTCAGTCGCTGCGGCCGTAGCCGTCAGGATCAGCCGAGCAGTTGGAGAGCCGCGTTGGGCTGCTGGTTGGCCATCGAGAGGACGTTGGTCGAGGCCGAGACCAGGATCTGCGAGCGGGTGAGCGCCGCGGTTTCCGTCGCGAAGTCGGCGTCGCGGATGACGCTCTGCGCGGCGGCGGTGTTCTCGACGCTGATGCCGAGGCTGCGGATCGTCGCACCGATCGTGTTCTTCTGGAAGGCGCCGAGGCGGCCGCGGAGCGCGGTGACCTGCTTGAGACCTTCGGTCACGATCTTCTGCGCGTCAGTGATGTTGCCATCGATGACGTTGTTGGTCTTGCCGTTGGCGAGGCTGTCGAGGAAGCCGATGGAGCTGTTGCCGAGCTTGCGGGCGGCGACGTCCTGGATGCCCAGAGCGACGCGACCGTTGATGTCGACCTTACCCGAGAGCTGGAAGCTCGCGCCGCCACCGGTGATGGTGAAGGCCGGGTTCGAACCGCTGCCGACGTTGCCCAGAGCCTGGCTCTCGGCGGTGGTCAGCGTGATTTCGACGTCGAGGAAGTCCGTGTTGATGCGGGCCGTCTTGCCGTCGGCGACCGCGCGGATGCCGTTGATCGTCGCGCCGATGTTCTGACCCTTGTCCGTCACGCCGTTGCTGGCTGAGGCGAACTCGGTCTGCGTGCCGGCGACGGCCGCGTTGTTGTTGGTGGCGTTGAGCTGGTGGATGCCGCTGCTGGCGCCGGCGATGCCGCCGTCATCAACGACCTTCACCGTGACGAACTCGTTCGCGCCGAACTCGGAGCTCTTGAGGACGATACCCGTGCCCGAGACCGTCGCCTGAACGCCGGTGACATCGGAGAACGTGTTGATGGTGTCCGTGATCGAGGCGAGCGTGGTGGTCGAGCTGAACTCGAGTTCACGCGAGCCCTTGCTGCCGGCGACTTCGAGCACGAGCTTGTCGGTCGCGCTGCCGCCGAGGGAGAGGCTCGCCGCACCCATCGAGAGGAACATACCGGCCTGCTGGGCCGAAGCCGTGACCTGCATGTTCACGTCGAGGCTGCTGCCGGTGAACTTCGCGCCGTTGACGCGGAAGTCAGCGACGCCCGAGGCGACGCCCGAGGTCTTGAAGTCGAAGTTGCCGTTCAAGAGCTTGATGCCCTGGAAGTTCGTCGCGCTGGCGACGCGGTCGATGGTCTGCAGGATCGAGTCGACCTGCAGCTGGTTCGCGGCCTTCTCTTCATCGGAGAGACCGGCGGTCGAAGCCGTGTTCGTGAGCAAGCCCTGCATTTCAGTGAGCAAGCTGGTGATTTCGCCAAGTCCGCCTTCGGCGATGTTGACGACCTGATCGGCGCGGTCGGCGTTGGTGATGGCCTGGTTCAAGGCCTTCTGCTCGGAGCGGAGGTTCTCGCTCGCGATGAGGCCCGCGGGATCATCCTTGCCGCGGTTGATCTTCACACCCGTTGACAAGCGCTCGAGGGCGGTGTCCAACTGGCGGTTGTTCCAATTGAGGACGCGCTGACCGACCAAAGACTGAACGTTCGTATTGATGCGACCCATTGTGTCAATCCCTTCGTGCTGGGTTCGCGATCGACTCCGCCGCTCGCATTTGATTTCTTTGACTCGAGTGACCCTTCCACAGGTCCTCTTGTCTGAAGCCCGGCGCCGAACTCGGCCCGCGGCCTTCGAGAGCTGACATCCTTTCGAACTCTCTATTCATCACCCGGCCGACGCGACCGGGCTTGTGTAAGAGAGAAATCGGATGCAACATCGGGCGAATTCAGTCCGACAGCGTTAGTTTTATTGAAATCGCGTTTTTCTTGACCCCGAACATCCCCCTTGCAGGTGAAAACGGGGGAAATGGCAAATAAAAAGGCCCCCGCCGAAGGGCGGAGGCCTTAGTTATCGGTCTGAATATGTTAACCCAGAAGCTGCAGAACCTGCTGCGCCTGCTGATTCGCAAGCGTCAGCGTCGAGGTTCCGGCGGAACTGAGGATCTGAGCGCGAGTCATCTTGCTCGATTCGGCCGCGAAGTCGGCGTCGCGAATCTGAGATTCACTGGATGTGAGGTTCTCAAACTGAGATTGCAAGCTTCTCACATTCGGATCGAGCACGTTGCGCTCGAACGCGCCCAATCGACCGCGGAGAATCGTGACTTCATCGATCGACGCGGCGATGATCGTCTGCGCGGCGGTGAAGTCGTTGCCGGCGACGGACTCTTCGATGGAGTTGCCTTGACCGCTCTTGAGCGAACTGAGCGTCTGCACCACGCCGTTGACGAGCTTGGCGCCGAGTCTCGAAGCCGCGATCGAAGGAATTCCGATCGTGGTCTGCTGGCTGGCGTTGACGCTGGGGCCGAGCTGGAACATCGCGCCGCCGCCGGTGACGTAGAACGTGCTGAGTCCCGAGGTGGGATCAGTCGCGAAGTCTGAGTTGAGATCGAGCTTCACGCCCAGCGCAGGGCTGTTCACCGAAAGCGTGAGGCCCTTACCGGTGGCGACGTTGCCGTTAACGAGCGCGGTGACATCTTGACCGCGGTCGGAGTTGGCGGATTCGATCGCACCCGAGGCGAGCAGGCCGGCCCAACCGAAGGGCAGATCCATGCGGTACTGCTGACCCTGCGAGTAGCGGAAGGTGGTGAAGGAGTTCTGCGCGGGATCAAGCGGGCCGCCGAGGCGCTTCACCGAGACGAAGGAGTCGGAGCCGTATTCAGCGGAACTGAACACCATGCCGGAGGTGGCGTTGTTGTTGATCAGCGAGGCCTTCACGCCTGTGAGCTGCGCGAGGTTGTTGACCGCCTGCACCACGTTGGAGAGCGACTGGCCCGAGGCGATGGTGAGAACCTGCACGCCTGCCGGTCCGGCGACTTCGAGCGTCATCGAACTGAGCGTGACGCCGGCGGGGGTGGTCCCACCGTTGTAGAACAGGGAACCGGTCTGCGCGCTGGTAATCACATCAACGTCGACGCGCAGCGGCTGGTTGCTCACGAAGCTGGCGTTGTTGACCTTCGCCGTCGTGATTTGGTTCGTGGACAGCCCTGAGAGCTTGTAGTCCAGCGAACCGTCGAGCAGGCGCAGGCCGCCGAAGGTCGCAGTGTTGCTGATGCGCGTGATCGAGTCGATGGCCGAGTCGATCTGCAGCTGATTCGCCGCGCGCTCTTCCGCCGACAAGGCGCCGGTGTTGGAGCTTTCGACCATCAGGCTGCGGATGGAGTTGAGCAGATCGTTGACTTCGGCGAGCGAGCCTTCGGTCGTGGCGATCATGCTGCTGGCGCGTTCGGCGTTCTTCATGCCTTGATCGACGCCCTGAATGTCCGAGCGCAAGCGTTCGGAGATGATCAGGCCTGCCGGATCGTCGGCGCCGCGATTGATTCGTAAACCCGTCGACAGACGGCCGAGGCGGACATCCAGCTCACGCTGGCTGCGCTTCAGGCTGTTCTGCGCGACGACACTCGAGATGTTCGTATTGATTCTTGACATTGGCAATCCTCCGTGACTGCTTTGGATTCCAGCCCTACCAGGGCTGTGTGTTGCCTTCCGTTTCAGACTCACCCGGCGCGGCTACGCCCGCTTACGGGTCCCTCGTTCCTCACACCGACTTCAGGCTCGTTTGACGGCGCTCGCACCGAGCGAGCGTCCCGCCGCCGTGACCCTTCCGATCGAACCCGCGGTGAGCGGACCGGTCGGACCGGATGTGAGACCCGCGGCACGGGTCCGAGTCCGCACGGGTCCGGGCGAGACCGGCGGCAACGCCGCGATGTCCGCACCGGAGAGCCTCGCGGCCTCCTCGTTTTCCTTCTTGATGGCTTCGTAAACTTCTTTGCGATGAACGGCGATGCGCGTCGGTGCGTTGATTCCGAGACGAACCTTGTCGCCGCGGATATCCACCACGGTGATCTCGATGTCGTCTCCGATCATGATCGTTTCGTCGCGCTGCCGGGAAAGAACCAGCATGCTTCAACTCCTTACCCCAATTGCCCGGGGCTTCCGTGCCCCCTGGGGTGCGATCGCTGCATGACGAGTCGATTGCGACAATCGTCTGCGCGCTGATCGCGAATTCATTCGTGTGATTGTGATTCGAACGCTGTGTCATCGATGCATCTCGACCCGTTCAGGCCGAAACCGCCTTGACCGGAGCTTCCGTCGTGACCTTCATCAGCGGATGACGGGTCGTCCAACGCTTCTCCGCGAGCACGATCTGCTCGCCTTCCTTCGTATGCGTGTTGATGACCAGCGGGCCTTGCAGATTGCCCGTGAGTGACTGATCGACCTTGTTCACGATCACGAACACCTGGGCATCATCGAGCTTGCTGAGCTTCAATTCGCTCATCTGCTCCGGACGCACCGGCACCGTGTAGTCGGGGACGAACACCGCCGGGTCAGTGACCACGAACGCGAGTCCCGGATCTTCGATCGATTGCAGCCAGAAGAAAGCCGCATCAGTGCCCGGCTCCAAGAGGCAGAACTTCGTGCAGCCTCCGAAACCGAGCAGTCCCTTCGGGAATCGAATCACGCGGTCCTCCGCGATCTCCAATGTCCCGAAACGTGTCGTTCGCACTTCCATCGCGCGAGCTCCAACTTCAAGGCACATCTTTCCAACGGACCGAACCCAGGCGCATCCAAACGCCGGCGACATCCTGTCCTTCGATCCCCGCCGCGGCCTTTCACGGCGGGTTACGCAATCCTGTCCAATCTCGCGAGCGAACCTCCGTCCGATCGCGCAATGCTCATTTCAAGAAATCCAGCAAACTCATCCGTCCGGCCATCGAAGTCGCTTGCAGTCCCGCTTGCAACTGCGTCTGAAGGAGGCTGAAACGCGTCGAGGCCTCCGTGTAATCCGTATCGCTCAATTCGCTTCTCACCGCCAAGTCCAACGTCTTCCGATCCGACTCACGCTCCTGCGCCGCCTCCACACGCTGCGCATAGCTGCCGACGAGACCTCTCAGTTCCACGACGGAAGAGAGACTCTTCTCCAGTCCGACATGAGCAAGGCGCATGCCGGAAACGTCATTGCTCGAAAGCGCCGCGCGCAGATCGAGAAGATGGGTGAACATGCTGTCGACGCGAACCTTCGCGCGATCTTCGCCGGTAAAAGTTGCCGCGCCCGCGTCATAAGAGCCTGCAAGCAGACCCAAATCGCCCGCCGCCGGCGAGTTGTTCATCATCTCGACACGGATCGGGGAGGAGAAACTTGCATTCTGTCGAAGCGTGAGGCCGTTGCCAAAGCTCGAAATCCCCGCGCTCAGGGAGTCCGCCGGCAAGCCCGCCGCGGTCAGCCCGCTCTGGATCTGATCATTGATGCGCGCAAGAACCGTCGTGACGGTTGTCATGTCCTGCGGACGCAGGTCGATCATGATGCGAGTGCCCGCTGTATTCCCGAGCGTGATCGCGAAATCCGAGTTCAATGCTGGATCAATCTGATTGGTCACCGGATTCGGCACGCCATCGACGATGCCGACGCCGCGGCCGAAATTGAAATCCGCGATCCTCGTCGAAGCGCTGAAGGAGCGAATGCCCAGAAGAGTCGCGGTTCGACCGTCGCCGATCACTTCCGAGATCGACAGTGCTTGCGCGCTGTTGGTGGAGAGTTCGTTGACGACATCAATCCCGTTGCCGGCCGCGTTGATGTTCACGCGAACGCCAAGTTGCGCTCCCTCGATCAGGTTCTTGATGTCGCCGAGCGTTTCAGCCTGGCTCAGGTCGAGTTGAGCCGAGCGTCCGCCGTTGGAGATTTGAATTGATCCCAAAGGTTCGAGCAGACCCTTCAAATCTGCGACGCGGCTTTGCCACATGAGCTTCACATCAATGCCCGTCGTCGTCGAGTTCGCATTCGACAACTGAATGCCCTTGAACCCGAGATCCTCCGCCATGGTTCCGCTGGATTCATCGCTGAATTCCACGGTGTTCGCCGCCGCCATATCGAAAACAAAGGTGCCGCCGAGCGTGGAAATTCCACCCGGTCCGAGTATCGATACGGAGTTCTGATCCTCGTATCTCTTGATTGCGCCGGTGATGCCGTCGATCACATCGGCGACGGAATCCGCATGACCGAGATCGACGCGGATGGTGTCGGTTGAGTTGATCGTCATCGAGATCGTGCCGCGATTGACCGCAAGTCCGCGCGCACCGATGATGTCGCTGAGTCTGGTCGAACCCGTCAAACTGGGGTCAAGATCCACATCGCCGCGAATGCGTGCGCTGGTTCCCGCGATCGCTTGCGCACCTCCGACAGTCAGGGGAACACCTGCGGCAAGTCCCATGTCGGTCACCATGCCGCTGCCTTCGCCCCGATAGCGATAGCCGCCGAGGAACGCCTCCATGGGTGAGCGTCCGGTGACACTTCCTCCGAAGACAAAACCCGCGACGCCTTCGCGATTCGCGGAGTTGAACAGGCTTTGAATCATCTGCTCGACAACGACCGCCTGGCTCGAACGCTCTGATGCGGTGCTCGTGATGCTCATCTGTTCAGCGGCGAGGCTCTGCGCTTCAAGCCCCAGTGTGCTGATCTCATTCAGGGTCGAATCCAACACGCCCAGCGAGGAATTCGCGTGGGTGAGGTTGCGCTCGATCTGACCGGCGCGCTCGAGGCGGTCATCGAGAATCCCGACGATCGCCGCGCGAACCGAGTCATCACTGATGCGTTCGATCATTTTCCCCGAAGCGATCTGCTGCTGAACCTTCAGCAATCCCACGTTGGTGCGATTGATGTTGTTCAGGCCGATGCGGCTGCTGAGCGAGGTGGGGACGCGGGAGATGCCTGAAGGAATGTTCATGGGATCACACCAGGCTGAGGAGGGTTTGCGTCAGCTCGTCGGCGACCGAGATCAATCTCGCCGCACCTTGATATTGACGCTGGTAGTTCATGAGATTCACCGCTTCTTCATCCATGCTGACACCGCTGATCGCCGCGCGTTGAGCCGTCAGGCTCTCGGTCACGACCGATGCAGCCAACGCGCGGCTTTGAGCCGTCGCCGCGTCGCCTCCCACGAGTTGGGAGCAATCGCGCCAGGCCTCCTGAATCGAGCGATCGCCCAACTCCGAAACCTTGTTGCTCTGCAGTCCGGCGATCGCAAGTGACGTGCCGTTTTCGACGAATCCGTTTGCGCTGTCGCGGCCGCGCGCCAACAGCGAGGGATCCGAGGAAAGCTCGGAACGCACCGCGATCTCCCCCGCGTCGGTGCCGGTGAAGTAGGCGTTCATTCCCATCACGGCCAGAACACCGGAAGAATCGTCGGCGAACGAAACCGTCACGCCCTCGTCGGCGACGACGCTGAGACGACCCGACGAATCAAAGGTGGCGCTCACTCCGGGGACGCCGTCGATCGCCGCGCGAATCTGTTCGGCGGAGGTATCGTCCGACGTTCCGAATTGGCCGTTGCTCATGACGCCATCGAGATCGACTCGCACGCGCACCGACTCGGTGCTTCCCGTCGCCGCGTTGCGCACGTTTACCGTGAAACCGCCGCTGACGGCCTTGAACGGAAGTCTGCCGAAGGTCTCATTCGCGCCGTCATTGAGCGCGACGGTGCGATCCGCGGTGCGGATGTTGAGCGAACCGGTGAGCGCCGAAAAGCCCGCGAGATTGCGGCCAGTGGCGTGGAGTTTGTTGACTTGAAAGATCAACTGCGCCGCGACGGCGTCGAGTGAATCGATCGTACCATCGAGCGTCTTGTTACGGCCGCTGATGAGCGCGCCGATCTGTCCGCTTCTGACATCGATCTCCGTGCCGCTTGCGACCGCGACGACGCGCGTGACCGTGCGACCGTTCTCGCTTTCGCGTCTCATCTCAAGTCCGCGTGATTGTCCGCCCAACACGACCGGTGTCGAACCGACGAGCACATCCATGCCCTGCGGTCCGCGATCGACAACCGAGATGTCCATCAACGCCGAGAGTTCGGTCAACGCCTGATCGCGCTGATCGCGCAATGTGTTCGCCATCGTTCCGGCGCCTTCGGCGTCCGAGATCGCGCGATTCAAATCAGCCGTTCGGGTGAGCAACTCGTTCGCCGAGCGCACCGCCTCACTGAGTTGTTGGTCCATCAACTGGCGCTGCTGCGTGAGATCGGTACGAAGCGTGCGCATGAACGACGCGAGCTTCGCGCCTTGATTCACCACAACGCTGGAGGAGTTGTTCCCGTTGGCCGCTTCCGACCACGATCTGAAAAACGCCGAAAGCTCGCTAGAGAGATCATTCTCGCCGAGTTCGCCGAGGATCGTTTCGATCCCCGAAAGCAGTTGTGACTGCGATTGCGCGGCCGCTTGATCCGAAGTGCCGGCCCACAGGCGGCTGGTCAGCGCACCGTCAACTTGCCGACGGACTTCGCGAACCTGCACGCCCATCCCGATGCTGATCCCGCGCATCGAGCCGTCCCCTTGAAGGGGAGCCATCGTGCCCACCTGGCGCGAATAGCCGGGTGTCGCCGCGTTCGCCATGTTGTTGCCCGCGACTTGAATCGAGATTTGACTCGCGTTCAAAGCGGACCGACCGACGTTGAAAATACTCGACAAGCTCATTGAAGACCTCCGCGCTCCGCGCGTTGCTTCATTACGACCGCAAATCCAATGCCGAGATCACCGAAGG